>CALUWU010000050.1 GCA_944324555.1 uncultured Desulfovibrio sp. | reverse complement strand
GTCTGTTGCAGTGCGCCGACGCGCGCATGTACGAGGACAAGAAGCGCCGTCGCGCGGAAGGTTAGCGCTATTATGCGCGGGTTTTGGGGAAGATGGGGGAGTTTGAGGGGGAAGAAACCCCTTTTTGCCGCAAGCAAAAGGGGTTTCTTCCCCCTCAAGAAAACCGTAATGAGTCCTGGCTCCAGGCGCGCGAAGGCGTCGGGACGCGCCCCGTTCTCTCCCTTGCAAAAAAGCTCCCCGCCATGCGGCGGGGAGCTTTTTTGCGGGCGTTTTTCACGTTTCTCACGTCCCGGGGGAGGGGAGTGGCCGGCTACCAGGCGAAAAGCGGGAAGCTGCGGGCGAATTCGGCCACGCGACCGCTCAGCGCCGTCAGCGCGGCGGCGTCGTTGCGCTTTTCGAGGGCTTCGATGATAAAGCCGCCGACGATCCGCATGTCGTCTTCCTTCATGCCGCGCGTGGTCAGCGCCGCGCTGCCCAGCCGGATGCCGGAAGTCACGAAGGGCGAACGGGTTTCAAAGGGAATGGTATTCTTGTTGACCGTGATGCCAGCGGCGTCAAGGGCGTGTTCGGCGTCCTTGCCGGTGATGTCCTTGTTGGTGAGATCCACGAGCATGAGGTGGTTGTCCATACCGCCGGAAACAAGCTGGAAGCCGGCGCCCATGAGGGTTTCGGCAAGGGCCGCGGCGTTGAGCACCACCTGATGCTGGTAGCGCTTGAAGGCGGGGCGCAGGGCCTCGCCGAAAGCGGCGGCCTTGGCGGCGATGACGTGCATGAGCGGGCCGCCCTGAATGCCGGGGAAAATCTGGCTGTTCAGCGACTTGGCGCGGCTTTCGTCCGAGAGGATCATGCCGCCGCGAGGGCCGCGCAAGGTCTTGTGCGTGGTGGTCGTGGTGATGTGGGCGTGGGGAATGGGGCTTTCGTGTTCGCCGGCGGCCACAAGGCCGGCGATGTGGGCCATGTCCACGATGAGCGTCGCGCCCGTCTCGTCGGCAATGGCGCGGAAGCGGGCGAAGTCGATCTTGCGGGGGTAGGCGCTGGCCCCGGCCATGATGACGTCGGGCTTGTGCTCGCGGGCGAGGCGGGCCACTTCGTCATAGTCGATGCGACCGGTTTCGCGCTGCACGCCGTAGGAAACAATCTTGAAGAGGCGCCCCGAGAAGTTGACCGGGCTGCCGTGGGTCAGGTGCCCGCCGTGGCTCAGATTCATGCCCAGAATGGTGGCGCCGGGCGCGATGCAGGAGAGATAGGCGGCCATGTTGGCCTGCGAACCGGAGTGCGGCTGCACGTTGGCGTATTCGCAGCCGAAAAGCTGTTTGGCGCGATCAATGGCGAGCTGTTCCGCCATGTCCACGTATTCGCAACCGCCGTAGTAGCGTTTGCCCGGATAGCCTTCGGCGTATTTGTGGGTCAGCACGCTGCCCTGCGCTTCGCGCACGGCGGCGGAGACGAAGTTTTCCGAGGCGATGAGCTCCAGTTTGCTCATCTGGCGATCGGATTCCAGGATGATAGCGCGGGCCAGTTCCGGATCTTGCAGCAGCAGTTCGTCCATCTCTCGTTTCCTTAGACGGGAAAAGGGGGAAAAGGAACGCCGCGCGTCGTGCCGACGTCTGGTCGGACGGGCGCGCAGGCGGCAGGGCGACCGGCGCCCGGAGCGTCGGTCGGTTTCGGGCAGAGGCGCGTCGGGAAATGAAAGAAGCCGTGGGAAAAAAGCCGCGTTGTCGCGCCGATCACAAGAAGCTTTTTTCCCACGGCCGTCGAAAGACCGGAAAGAGGGGAACCGGAGCCGCGCGCTCGCGTGGCTCGAAATCGCCGGAAACGGAACTCCGAGGAGCGCGTCCGGCTAGTCCGTCCACTTTTTCAGCACAAGGCTGGCGTTGGTGCCGCCGAAGCCGAAGGAGTTGCACATGGCGTATTCAAACGCCGTCTGCTCGGAACCGCCGGCAACGTAGTCCAGATCGCATTCGGGATCGGGGTGCGTCAGGTTGATGGTGCCGGGCGCCGTCTGATGATGCAGCGCCAGCGCGGTAAAGACGGTTTCGATGCCGCCGGACGCGCCAAGCAGGTGCCCCGTCATGGACTTGGTGGCGGAAATCTTGATTTTGGAAGCGTGCGCGCCGAAAACCGTCTTGATGGCCTTGGTTTCCGTGGCGTCGTTCAGCTTGGTGGACGTGGCGTGAGCGTTGATGTGCCCGATGGCTTCGGGCGCGATGCCGGCGTCCTTGAGGGCGTTTTTCATGGCGCGGGCCATGCCCTCGCCGTCGCCGCTGGGCGCGGTCATGTGATAGGCGTCGTCGGAGGCGCCGTAGCCGAGAAGTTCGGCGTAGATCTTCGCGCCGCGCCGCTGCGCGCTTTCCAGCGTTTCAATGTAGAGCAGGCCGGCCCCTTCGCCGATGACAAAGCCGTCGCGCTCGGCGTCAAAGGGACGGGACGCCTCCTGCGGCGCGTCGTTATAATGGGTGGACAGGGCTTTCAGGGCGGTAAAGCCGGCCACGCCCAGGGGGGTGACGGTCGCTTCGACGCCGCCGGTGACGGCGCCGGTAATGCGTCCCAGAAGGATTTCGCTGAAGGCGTTGCCGATGCCGTGCAGGGCGGAGGCGCAGGCCGTGGTCGTAACCACGTTGGGCCCCTTGATGCCCGTCATGATGGCGATCTGTCCCGGCCCCATGTTGGAGATGAGCATGGGGATCATGAAGGGGGAAACCTTTCCGGGGCCGCCGGCAAGCAGCTTGCTGTGATAGGTTTCGATGGTCTGGAGGCCGCCGAGGCCGATGCCCAGAATGACGCCGATGTCGGCGGCGTTGTCTTCGGTGACGGCGAGGCCGGCGTCGTCCAGGAGCATCTTGGCGGAAGCCACCGCGAACTGGGTGAAGCGATCCATGCGGCGAGCCTGTTTGGGGGGCATGAAGGCTTCGGGATCAAAGCCCTTTACCTCCCCGGCGATGCGCGAATCGTACTGCGTCGTATCAAACAGCGTTATGGGGGCGATGCCCGATTCTCCGGCGACAAGGCGGCGCCAGGTGTTTTCAATGTCGTTGGCGAGCGGTGTCACGCCGGCAACGCCTGTAATCACAACACGAGTGCGGCTCATGGATGCTCCTTGGCAATGCTGCCCAATGAAAATCGCCGTGCGCCCCGACACTGGTTCGGAGCGCACGGACGCGAATGGCGGTTACCCTTTCTTGGCTTCGATATAGCTGATGGCGTCCTGTACCTTGAGAATTTTCTGGGCGTCGTCATCGGCGATTTCGATGTCAAATTCTTCTTCCATGGCCATGATCAGCTCGGTCAGGTCGAGGGAGTCGGCGCCGAGATCGTCCACGAAAGACGCTTCGGGCGTCACTTCCTCGGCGCTCACGCCCAGCTGATCGACAATGATTTTTTTCACTTTTTCAGCGGTATCGGACATGGTTTCTTCCTCCATGAGGTTATTGTGGCGGCCGGAGGCCGCCGGCCGCCTTGCGGCGGCGGAAAAAACGGCTTCTAGCAGTACATGCCGCCGTTGACGGCAAGCACCTGCCCCGTGATGTACGAGGCTCTGTCCGAGGCCAGGAAGGCGACGGCATCGGCGACTTCCTGCGCGCTGCCCATGCGCCTGAGCGGAATGACCTTGGCGTATTCGGCGCGAACCTCGTCGGATAACGACGCCGTCATGTCTGTTTCGATGAAACCGGGAGCCACGGCGTTGACCGTGATGTTGCGCGCCGCGAGTTCCTTGGCGCACGATTTCGTAAGGCCCAGCAGGGCGGCCTTGGCGGAGGCGTAGTTGACCTGACCGGCGTTGCCCATCTGGCCCACCACCGAAGAAATATTGACGATGCGCCCGAAGCGCTTCTTGCTCATGATCTTGGCGGCCTCGCGCGTGCAGACGAAGGCGCCGCGCAGGTTCACGTTCATGACCGCGTCGAAATCTTCGTCCTTCATCCGCACAAGAAAGCCGTCCTTGGTGATGCCGGCGTTGTTGACGAGAACGGCAAGATTCACCTTGTCCTTGATTTCGGCGGCAAAGAAGTCCGCGACGGCCTGGGCGTCGCCCACGTTGAGCTTGCAGGCGCGGGCCTGTCCGCCCGCTTCGGCGATGGAAGCGACGACGGCCTCGGCCTCTTCGGGCCGGCTGACATAGGTAAGGATGACCTGGAAACCGTCGCGGGCGAGGGTCTGGGCGATGGCGCGACCGATGCCGCGGGAGCCGCCGGTCACAAGAGCGGTGGGCGTTTCGTTGTTCATGGTGTCCCCTTGCTGTATGCCGTCATGGTGGAGGGGGGTGGATTTGAACCACCGAAGTCTTACGACGACAGATTTACAGTCTGTTCCCTTTGGCCACTCGGGAACCCCTCCACGGAACCGCCTGCGCGGCGGCGAGAGAAAAAGATGGCATGAGCGCGCGACGGGAGCTGCGGACGCTCCCTGAATGCAGACTGGTGGAGGGGGGTGGATTTGAACCACCGAAGTCTTACGACGACAGATTTACAGTCTGTTCCCTTTGGCCACTCGGGAACCCCTCCACAGGGCGACCGGCAGAGCGTCGGGGGGACGGGCGTAGATCTCGGTGGTC
>CALUWU010000049.1 GCA_944324555.1 uncultured Desulfovibrio sp. | reverse complement strand
GAGTTTGAGGGGGAAGAAACCCCTTTTTGCCGCAAGCAAAAGGGGTTTCTTCCCCCTCAAGAAAACCATAATACGTCCTGAACCTGACAGGACAGCATTGAGGCGGCGCGCGAAGGCCGCCTTTTTTCGTATCAGCGGGAGGTGGAGTTTTTTTCCACCGCGACAAGAAAGACGGGATTCAGGGCTGAAAGGTGACAGTCGTCCCCGAGGAGGCGGGCTTCCGCCGCGGCAATCTGAAGCAGCTCGGGCGGACGGGAGGTCAGATCCCGCAGCGCCTGACGGCAGGCGGCAAGACTGTCGAGCAGGACGCAGGCCGCCGCCAGACGCCCGCCCGGGGCAAGACGCGCGTACAGCTCCCGCAGCAGCGGCCCGGCCATGCCGCCGGAAAGGCCGCCGCCCACAAAGATGCGCCCGGGCGTCGGCAGGGACGCCAGACAGCCGGGAGCGTCGCCAAGCACAACATGAAGATTCGCGGCCCCGCAACGGCGGCGGTTCTCCTGAATGTCCAGCGCGCGCCGGGGAACCTGTTCCACGGCGTAGACGCGCCCGTCCGGCAGCAGGGAAGACGCCTCCAGCGCAACCGCGCCGGATCCCGCGCCTATGTCCCAGAATATGTCGTCCGGCGCGGGACGCAGCAGCGAAAGGGCCGCCGCCCGCACGGGCGCCTTGGTCATGAGCCCTTTGTCCGAGGCCAGCATGGCGGCGGACAGACCAATATGCGGACGCCGGGGAGACGGGCCGGGAAGCAGCAGAAGGACGCAGGCCGGGCCGAACTCCCTCCCGGCCGCCTCCTGAAGCGAACCTTCCCAGCGGCGTTCCCCCGGAAAGCCCAGCTCCTCGAAAACATGCGCCCGAAAATGAGAAAGCCCGCGATCCAGCAGCAGCCGGGCCAGCGCGCCGGGCGTCGCGCGGGCGTCGGTAAGCGCGCAAAAGGGGCGGCCCCGCAGCGCCGCCGCAAGAAAGGGATGCACGGCGTCCCGCCCGTGCAGGGACACGGCGGCCACGTCGTGATGCGGAAGCCCCAGCCGGGCGCAGGCAAGCTGAAGACAGGAAGGCGCGGGGTGAATGCGGACGGCATCGGCCCCCCAGCGCCGTGCAAGCGTCGCGCCGATACCGAAGAACAGGGGATCGCCGTCGGCGAGCACGACGACGGCATCTCCCCTGATCCGGGCCTCGTCAAGACGGACAAGCGCCGCTTCCAGCGGCGCGACAAGCGGAAGAAGCGCGGCGCGGGGAAAGAGCGGGGCAAGCGCTTCAAGCGGACGCCGGCCGCCGCAGACAAGCGACGCCCCGGCCAGCAGGGAGCGGAGGTCGGGAGACAGGGCCTCGGGCGCGAAAGGCGCGGCAAGACCGGCGACATGGACGGGAGCGGGAACTTTCATGCGTGAAACAGCTCCGAGCCGTCTTCGGCAAAGAGGTGCAGACGAACGGGACGACCGGCAAAGCGGGAGGCGGCGGCCGCCGCCCGGCGGGCAACTTCGGCAATCGCCCGGCGCCCGGCGTCCCCTTCGCCCAGCAGGATTTCCAGGGCGTGCGCCGCGGTGACGCAGGAGCGCAGGCTCTCGGCCCCGGCAACGCCCCGCGCGGCGCAGAGAGCGGCAAGGTCGTCCATGTCAAGCGCCGCGTCGCGGGCATGGGTGGAGGCATGCCCCTGCGCCAGCTTGACGGCCTTGCCGAAAAAGCAGCCCCACGCGAGCAGCGGCAGCGAGGAACGCCCGGCCAGCTCAAGTGAAAAGGCGGCAAAGTCGGCGACCTGCACAAAGGCCCGCGCCGGCCAGTCGGGATACAACTCCATGAGCAGCCGCTCGGAACGCCGCCCGGTGCTCATGCCCAGACCGGGGCAGGCCGTGGCCTCGGCAACGGCAATGCCCTGCGCGACGGAAGCCCGCCACGCCGCATGACTGAACGGCCGGACAGTCCCCTGCGTGCCGAGAATGGAAATGCCGTCCACAACGCCCAGCCGGGGATTGAAGGTGCGCGCGGCAATGGCGCGCCCGTCGGGAACGGAAAGCAGCGTCAGCAGCGCGCCGGCCTCCGGCGGCAGGGGACGGACGGCAAGCTCCGCCCGCAGGGCCGCGCAAATCTGCTCCCGGGGCGCGGGATTGATCGCCGGCTCCCCGACGGCCACGGGCAGGCCCGGAAGCGTCGCGCGCCCCACCCCGGGGCCGCCCGCAAGAAAGATTGGCGGAAACGCGGCGTCAAGAAGGACGGCGCCGGCCGGCGCGACGGCCTCGGGCAGCAGGGCCGCCGTGGCGCAGACAAGCGCCCCGTTGGTGGCGTCGGGATCGTCGCCGCCGTCCTTGATCACGCGGGCAAAGGCCGCGTCCAGAGGCGGCGAAGGCAGCAGCCGGGCAAGCGCCTCGCGGGCGTCCGGCGAGGGGCCGGGACCGCAGGCGTCCACGGGAATGCGGAGCGGCGTCCGCTCCTCGGCCCGGGGCGGCGGCAGGACAAGCGCCTCCGTCGTCCGACCGCCGCCGCAAAGATACCGCAGGGCGGCCGTCGCCGCGGCCGTCGCCGCGCTGCCGGTGGTGAAGCCCTCCCGCAGGGGCGCGGAGCGCCTCATGCGCGCGGACGGGAAGCGGCGGGAGACGCGGCGGCCCCGTCTCCGCCGTCGGGAAGCCAGACGCGCCCCTGCGCCACGAGCAGCACGTCGCCGTCGATCTCGGCGACAAGACCGTCGCCGTCGCGCAGGATCTCCGCTTCCAGAATGCCTCCGCTCGGCTGCACAATCGACAGGCGACGCCGCCGCTCCGGCTCGTACAGCGCCAGCGCCAGCGCCAGGGCGCCGGAACCGCAGGCGCCCTCAAGAAAATCCGTGCCCGCGTCGCGCACATGCACCACCGGAACCATTTCCAGCTGTTCCAGACGCCGCCGCCACCAGACGACGCCGCTGGCCGCCTCCCTGTCCAGATCGTGCTCGCGCCGCAGCATGGCCGCGGCGGCAAGGCAGTTTTCGGGCAGCAGATGCGTCGCCCCGTCCATGAGCAGATGCACGATGCCGGGCAGGCGCGCCAGCGTCACCCCCGGCGCGGGGCGGGTCACGGGGCAGGACGGCAGCGTCAGACGCGCGGCCACCCGCCAGCGCGGCCCGGCGCCGCGCGCGCGAATGCCCACGGGCGACGGCCAGCCCGAAACCCTGATGGACGTTTCAAAAACCCGTTCCGGCCCGTCCTCGTCCAGCAGGCTCTGCCGCGCGCCGCCCTCCTCAAGGGCCAGCTGCGCGCCAAAGGCGCGCGCGGCGTTGACGCAGAACTCCCCGCCCGCCATGCGCAGCGAACGGGCGCGCACGTCCGTGAAACCCGCCTGCTCGCCGCCCAGACAGGAGGCGTCCAGCGCCGCGGCCGCCAGCCGCGCCTGAGCCGCCGGGTCCAGCCCCCGGGCGGGAAAGAGCAGGGTCGTATTGCCGCAGGGGCTCCATTTGCAAAATGTCAGCGCCGCCATGATCTTCTCCTTGCGAAAGAGCTGTCCGCAGTATGCCCAAGGGGAAAAGAAGTGTCCAGAAGCGCCTTCAGAAGGCCTTTCCCGCTTGCACTTGAGCTTGAAAAAGGCTAGAAAAAGGTTATAGCGTACGTCATATCTGTCTTTGTGACGGAGCGCGCGCTTCAACCGCCGCACAAGCGGCCCATTTCCCGGGAGGAATTATGAAGTCTCTTCGTCTGCTGGCGCTTGCCGCCGCACTGGTGTTGAGCTATGCGGTCGCCGCCGCGGCCGCCCCTGTCAATTGTCCCAAGAAAGTCGAAAGCTTCGACTTCGTCGTGGACTACTCCGGCTCCATGATGATGCAGAACAGCAAGCTGAAGATGGACAAGATCAACGTCGCCAAGAATGCGCTGACCCGCGTCAACGCGTCCATCCCGGCCCAGAGCATGAACGCCGGCCTGCACACCATTTCGCCCAACGGCGCGCTCGTCGAGCAGGGCCCCTGGAATCGCGAGGCCATGGCCTCCGCCATCAAGAGCCTGCGCTCCGACTTCCAGATCTTCGGCCGCATGACCACCATGGGCGACGGCCTGCACACCTATGAGCCCTTCCTCTCCAGCATGAAGCGCGACGCCGCCGTCATCCTCGTGACCGACGGCGACAACAACCGCGGCACCAACCTGGTGGAAGTGGCCCGCCAGATGTACGCCAGCCAGCGCAACCTGGTCATCCACATCATCTCCCTGGCCGACACCCCCAACGGTGAAAACACCATCAAGCAGGTCGCGGCCCTGAATCCCTCCACCGTGGTCGTGCGCGGCGAAGACCTCGCCACCAGCGACGCCGCCGTGGAACGCTTCGTGCTCGCCGTCTTCTGCGGTCAGGAAGAAGTCATCGTCCTGCGCGGCGTGAACTTCGCCTTCGACTCCTACGCCCTTGACAGCAAGGCCATGGGCATCCTCAACGAAGCCGCCGCCATCATCAAGGCCCAGACCAACAAGCGCGTCATCCTGACCGGCTGGACCGACGCCAAGGGCACCGACGCCTACAACCAGAAGCTCTCCCAGAATCGCGCCAACGCCGTGAAGGATTACCTCGGCCAGCAGGGCATCCCCGCCAGCCGCGTGACCGCCATCGGTCGCGGCAAGTCCTTCAAGTACGACAACAACACCGACGACGGCCGCTACCTGAACCGCCGTACGGAAATCTCCTTCGACTAGTCTTTCCCTCCAGAACCAGCAGGGCCCGACGGTTCGCCGCCGGGCCCTTTTTTTGTCTTTGTTTCTACAAAATATCAATAATTTCTAGAAGATAAAAAACGCAAAAACGCAATGCGGAATACTTGACAGCAGGGCCGCTGTAAGGCTAGGCAATGCAAAACGCGCCCGCGCGGCGCGCAGTACGACACCATTCGTCGCGCCCGGACGGCGCGTTCAACCCTTTTCCCCGAGGTTTTCCCATCATGAAAAAGACTCTGGCTTGCGTCATGGTTCTTGGTCTTGGCCTGAGCGGCTGCTCTCTCTTCGGCTCCGACGAAAGCGCCGACAACATGGACGCCGCGCAGGCGCCCGCCGCCCAGGAAGCCGCCCCGCAGGAACCCGCCGCCGAAAAGGCGCCCGCCCCGGCCGGCGACAAGATTCAGGCCGATCTCGACGCCACCGGCCGCAAGCTCGTGGCTCAGGCCGCCCGCACGGTGCAGCCCTCCAAGAACGCCAAGCAGGTCCGCAAGATCGGCAACGCCTACGTTGCCACCTATACCGAAGTGGACCCCTCCAGCATGACCACCAGCGTCAATACCAGCCCCAGCGGCAACTACGTGGGCTTTGTGCGCTATCAGGAAGTCGTGTACGAGTGCCGCGGCAAGAGCAAGTCCGCCGCCCTGGCGGCCCCCTGCGACGCCGTGAAGACCCGCCGCGTCAACGAAATGCTCAGCCACAACGGCAAGACCTGGATGTACTAGGCCCCGCCGGGACGGCGAATCCTCCAGCCCCCGTCCTTCCCGGCGCAAGAGCGCGTTGACAATCCTTCCGACAGAAAAGCGTTCGCCCAGAGGCGGACGCTTTCTGTTTTCGGCGCGGACGGCGCGACGCGGCCCCGCCCGCAAAGGCTTGCCAACAAACGACGCAGGGGCTATGCTGCTAAAATACGGTTGTCGCCGACGCTGCGCGCCAGGGGCGCGTCGCGCGGCGCGACAGGACTTCTTGCCAAGGAAAGAAATCATGCCGTGCAGGATTGTACGTTTCCCCGCTTTGCGCGGCCCCCTGCCGGGGGCGAAGCCCGGCCCCGACGCCCCGTGGGCCGCGCGCCTGTGGCCCGGGCTGCCCGGGACCTGCCGCGAAGCCGTCGCGCTCCGGGGCGGCGGCCTGCCCGCTGTCGCGGCCGCGCCGGCCGGCCCCTGGTGGACGCCGGAAGCGTACCCCTACGCCGAAGACGAGGCCGCCCGCTGCCTTGAGGATCTGCGCCGTCTGGCGGACGCCGCCCTGGCGGGCTGCCCGGTGGACGCCCTGAGCGTGGGTCAGTCGCGCGACGCCCGTCTGGCGGACGAGGCGCGCATGCGCGACGCCTTTGCCCGGGGCGGCGACGAAGCCGCGCGCGAGGCCGCGGAAAAGGCGGAACAGGAGCGCGAACTCCGGCAGGCGCAGCGCCTGCTGATCTGGTGCTGGCTTCAGGAGGAGCGCGTGGCGGAACTGGCGGCCCTGAGCGCGGCCTGCGCGGGCGCCAGCGGCGCCGTGGGCGCGGCTCTTGGTCTGGACGACGACGAGGACCTGAGCGCCCTGCCCCCCGAAATGCGCGCCCCTCTGGCCGTGGACGCCGGCCTGCTGCCCGACTGGCGGCGCGTTCTGCACGCCGCCCTGCCCTTCCTGCCCGCCGGCGCCGCCCTGCTGGCCGAGGGCCCCATGCTTGAAGACCTGCGCGACGCCTTCGAGGACGCGATCGCGCCGCTGGAAACGTCCGGCGCGGAAGACGCGGGCCGCCTGCGCGACAGCGTGGGCGACGACGCGGCGGCGCTCGATCTGCTGCGCCTGCCCGTCTGGCGGCTGCTGGGCCGCCCGCGCCCCCTGCGCTGCTGCCCGCGCTGGTCGGACGAAATCAGCGTGCTGCTGCCCCGGCTGGAGCCCCGGCATGAATGACAAGGCGTCGTCGCTCTTTCCCGACGGCCTGCGCGGCGTGGTTTTCGACTGCGACGGCGTGATCGTCAATTCGCGGGACGCCAACAACGAATTCTACAATCGCGTTCTGGAATATTTCGGCCTGCCGCCCATGACGCGGGAGCAGGAAGATTACGTCTTCATGGCCACGGGCATGCAGTCCCTGCGCCATATCCTGCCGGAGCGCCTGCACGATCAGATTGAGCATGTGGTGCGCGACGTTGTCGTCTACGACAGGGACATCCTTCCGCTGCTGCGCCTGCAACCCGGCCTGCCGGACTTTCTGGACGCGCTGAAGGACAGGGGCGTGCGTCTTGGCGTGCAGACCAACAGAACGCGTTCGGGCATGCAAAGGGTTCTGGACATTTTCGACTTGCACTCCTATTTTTATCCAGTAATCACCGCAACAGACGCCGCGCCCAAGCCTTCGCCGGAAGGCGCGCGCCGCATTCTCGATCTGTGGCAGGCCAGCCCGCGACAGGCTCTCTTCGTGGGCGACAGCAGTCACGATCGGGACGCCGCCGGCGCCGCGGGCATGGTCTTTGCGGCCTTCAACGGCGGCGACCTTCCCGGAGACATCACCGCCGCCGACTACCCCGCGCTGGCCGACGCCCTGCGCGAAACGCTGGAGAACCTATGATAGTCCTTTCCAACGCCCTGCAGGCCGTTGCCGTCGTGATCAGCGGTCTGCTGACGCTCTATTTCTGGGTGGTCATCATCGCTACCGTTCTGACCTGGGTGCGCCCCGATCCGTACAATCCCATTGTCCGCACCCTGCGCCAGCTGACGGAACCGGTGTTCTACCGCGTCCGCAAGTGGCTGCCCTTCACCTACACCAGCGGGCTCGACTTCTCGCCCGTCGTGGTGCTGCTCGCCATCGAGCTCTTCAACCGTATCGTGATCAAGTCCGTTCTGGAATACGCCTCCACCATGAGAGTGGTTTCCTTCTAGACAGCCTTCCGCGAAAACGCTCCCGCCGGCGCGAGAAGGGCAATCCTCCTCGCCCGGAGCGGAAGATTTGTCGTCAAAAGAAGGAGAATCCTTGCAACGCCGCGCGTTTCAGGGAATGATATCCCCATGCGGAACGCCTTTTTCCGCACGGGGCGAAAACGGCGATCCCCCCGGACGGACAACGTCCCCGGAAACACGATCCCGCATCGTGTCACGCGCCCCTGCGCTCAACATCTAACGTTGGAGATTTCTTATGGATCAGCATGACATTGAACTCATTGAAAAGATGCTACCTTCTGATCCGGAGCTGAAATCCCTGTGGGAAGACCACATGCTTTACAGCAAGCAGGTGGAAAAGCTGGAAAACAAGAGCTTCCGCACCCCGACGGAAGAACAGACCCTGAAGCAGCTCAAGAAACAGAAGCTCGAAGGCAAGACCCAGCTCATGGCCTTGCTCGACAAACATCGCGCGGCCCAGTAAGGGGGTCGCAGGAGTCCGTATACATGGAACGCACAGGTGCACAGATCCTTTTGGAATCCCTGAAAAGGGAAGGCGTGGACGTGCTGTTCGGTTATCCCGGCGGCGCGGTCATTGACATTTATGACGAATTGCCGCGACACCCCGAACTGAAGCATGTTCTGGTACGACATGAACAGGGGGCTGTGCACGCGGCCGACGGCTATGCCCGCGCCTCCGGCAAGGTCGGCGTCTGCCTCGTCACCTCGGGGCCCGGCGCGACCAACACGGTCACGGGCATTGCCACGGCCTACTGTGATTCCATTCCGCTTGTGGTGCTTACGGGGCAGGTGCCTACCAACCTTATCGGCAACGACGCCTTTCAGGAAGTCGATATCGTTGGTATCACCCGCCCCTGCACCAAGCACAATTTTCTGGTCAAGGACATCTCGCGCCTTGCCCAGACCCTGCGCGAGGCCTTTTTCCTGGCCCGCAGCGGCCGGCCCGGCCCGGTGCTCGTTGACCTGCCCAAGGACGTCATGCAGGCCTCGACGGAATTTGTCTGGCCCGAAAACGTCTCCATGCGGAGCTACAACCCCACCTACAAGCCGAATCTGAACCAGCTGCGCCGCAGCGCCGAGGAACTTTCCCGGGCGAAACGGCCCATGCTGCTGGCCGGGGGCGGCGTGATCCTCTCCAACGGCTCGCAGGCCCTGCGCGAACTGGCCCAGACCCTGCACCTGCCCGTGGCCTATACCCTCATGGGTCTGGGGTCCTTCCCGGCGACCGATCCCCTGAGCCTCGGCATGGTGGGTATGCACGGCACCTACGCGGCGAACATGAGCATCAACAATACCGATCTGCTCATCTGCGTGGGCGCGCGCTTTGACGACCGCGTCACCGGCAAGCTCGACGCCTTCGCCCCCGAGGCCCGCATCATTCATATCGACATCGACCCCACCTCCATCCGCAAGAACGTGGAAGTGGACGTGCCGGTCGTGGGCGACTGCCGTCTGGCCCTTGAGGGCATTCTGGAAATATGCCGGGCCAAGATGGGGGATCGCGACTGGCTGGCGGAGCATACCGAATGGCTCCAGACCGTCGCGGCCTGGAAAAAGGACCATCCGCTCTGCTACAATAACGAAGGCACGGCCATCAAGCCGCAGAAGGTTGTGGAAACCCTCTTCGAGCTGACGAAGGGCGACGCCATCCTCACCACCGAAGTGGGCCAGAACCAGATGTGGACCGCCCAGTTCTACAACTTCACCGAACCGCGCACCCTGCTCACCAGCGGCGGCCTCGGCACGATGGGCTACGGCTTCCCCGCGGCCATCGGCGCGCAAATGGCCTTCCCCGACAAGAAGGTCATCACCGTGGCGGGCGACGGCTCGTTGCAGATGAACATTCAGGAACTGGCCACCGTCGTGCAGCAGCGCCTGCCCGTCAAGGTCGTCATTCTCAACAACAGCTATCTTGGCATGGTGCGCCAGTGGCAGGAACTGTTCTTCAATCACAACTACAGTTCCACCAACATGGAAGCGCAGCCCGATTTCGTGAAGCTGGCCGAAGCCTACGGCGCGGAAGGCTACCGCATCACGACCCGGGAAGAGCTGCTGCCCACGCTGAAAGCCGCGCTGGCCTCGCCCAATCCCGCCTTTATCGACGTGCGCGTGGATCGCGAGGAAAACGTCTATCCCATGGTGCCCGCCGGCGCGGCCCTGGATGAAATGCTGCTGATCTAGGGGGGCCGCCATGCAACGTCACGTGCTTTCCGTTCTTGTGGAAAACGAACCCGGCGTGCTCAGCCGCGTGGCCGGGCTCTTCAGCGGTCGCGGCTTCAACATTCATTCGCTCAACGTCGCCCCCGCGCTGGAAGAGGGCGTCTCGCACATGACCATCACCACCTACGGCGACAGCCAGATTCTTGAGCAGATCATGAAGCAGCTGCACAAGATCGTCACCGTCATCAAGGTCACGGACTTTGAAGACGGGCCGGCCGTGGAACGCGAAATGATGTTCGTCAAGGTGCAGGCCGAAGGCCCCATGCGCGGCGAAATTCTCCGCACGGTGGAAATCTTCCGCTGCAAGGTCATCGACGTGAGCGCCACCGAAATGACCATCGAGGCCACGGGCGATCACTCCAAGCTCGAAGCCATTCTCAGCCTCATGCACCGCTTCGGCATCAAGGAAGTCGCCCGCACGGGTTCCGTGGCCATGCGGCGTTCCAAGAAGCAGTCCGAAATGTAGACGCAACAGGGGGAGAGCGCGCCGCTCTCCCCCTTTCGCTTTCTTCCCCCGCCCCGCGCGGGCAGACGCCCGTCCTCCGGCGCGCGCAACGTCCTCCCAAAGGAATCATGCGCCATGCAGGAAACCGCCAGCCTTTTCAGCACAAGCATACAGCTTTTCGCGCTGATGACGCCTCCCGCCGTCCTGAGCGCCTTTCTCAGCGCCACGGCCGATTACAGCGCGCGGGAAAAACGCCGCACGGCCTGCAAGACCAGCTTCGCGGTCTTCATGATCGGCATTGTTCTCTATCTTTTCGGTTCGCATATCTTCGCCCTGTTCGGCTTCACCCTCGACGCCTTCCGCATCGGCGCGGGCGTGCTGCTCTTTCTTTCCGCCGTCTCGCTCATGCAGGACGATACGGACGGCAAGAAGCACCGCCCGGAAGGGGATATCAGCGTCGTTCCCCTGGCCATCCCCCTTTGCATGGGGCCGGCCTCCATCGGCATGGTCATGGTCATGGGCGCTTCCGCCGCCACCTTTCAGGAAACCGTGCGCGGCGCGCTTTCCCTGCTTCTTGCCGCTCTCGGCATCTTTCTCATGCTCTGGACGGCCGACAGCATCGGCAGGATTCTGCGCCGCACCGGCCTTGCCGTCATGGCCAAGCTGACGGGCCTTCTGCTCGCGGCCATTGCCGCGCAGCAGATCTTTACCGGCATTCATTCCTTTATCGGCTGAAGGCCGCGCGAAGCGCGTCGCCTCGCCGCCGTTCCCGCGTAAAAGAAGACGCCGGACGATTCTTTCCAGAATCGTCCGGCGTTTCCGATCAGAGCGTCTTCAGTCTGAAAAAGAGCGCTGGGGGGAAGGCCCCCCTTATCTCTGCTGTCGATGCCCGTAGCTTCCTTCGTCGCAACGGGCACGGCCTGCGGCCGCCATTCGGTCGCGGCTGGCGCGCAGGCTGGTTGTTGTCCGGGGGGAAGGACCCCCCCTTGGCTGGCGCGCAAGGGGCCCAGCCTTTCCAACGGAAAGGCGTTCCCGTAGTTCTTCCCCCCGGGCCCCAATCCTTCCCCCAACGCGCTTTTGCAAAGCTAAAACGCTCTAGGTTCAGGATTTATTATTAAAGGGTAATGAGTTCTGCGCCTAGCCCAGATTTGCCGCCACGAGATCCCAGTTGACCAGATTGTCCAGCACGGCCTTCACATAATCGGGGCGCCGGTTCTGGTAGTCAAGGTAGTAGGCGTGCTCCCAGACGTCGATGGTCAGCAGGGGTTTCTGCTCTTTCTGCAACGGGTTTTCCGCATTGGAGGTCTTGACCACCCGGAGGCGGTCGCCTTCACAGACAAGCCAGGCCCAGCCGCTGCCAAACTGGCTGACGGCCGCCGCCGTCAGTTCCTTTTTCAGGGCGTCGAAACCGCCGAAGGATTGATCAATCCAGGAAGCCAGCTTTCCTCCGGGAGCCTTGGGCCCGCCGGGAGTCAGCCCCTTCCAGTAGAAGGTATGATTGAAGGCCTGCGCGGCGTTATTGAACAGGGCCGCCCCGTCGGGACGCCCGGCGGCCTCAAGGAACACGGCTTCCAGGCTGTCCGCCGCGCGGCCCTGCTCCGCGATCATCTTGTTGACCGTATCGTAATAGGCTTTCGTATGCTTGCCGTAATGGAAGCCGACGGTATTGGCCGAAATATGCGGCGCAAGCGCGTTTTCCGCATAGGGAAGCGGCGGCAGGGCAAAGCCGCCCGCCGGCCCGGCGGCGAAGGCCGCCACGCTCGACAGCGCCGAAAGAGAGGCCAGAGCCACCCCCGCGCCGACGGCATACTTGCAGAATGAACGTCTGGAAAGGGAATTTTGCGCCTGAGTCATGGGTATGCCTCCTCTAGAGCATTTTCAGTTTGAAACGCTGTCCGTTTCAAACCATACGGCCTGTCGCTTCGCGGAAAAACGCGGTTTTTCCGCTCGCTTCCGGCCGGGCGGCGCTGCGCCGCCGCCTCGCGTTTCGCCTTTTTCAAAGGCAAACCGCTCTAAATAGTTTTCATTACTATTAGCAGAGGAAAACAGTTCTGACAAGGCGTTCCGGCGACGGATTTTTTCCTTCGGCGCGGGCGCGCCGCGATCAGCGCCGCCGCAGGAGAAAGCGAACGTCCGCGCAGCGGACGCCCTGCCGCAGCAGCGCGCAGCGGGCCTCCGCCGCGTCCGTATCGCCGGCGACGACATGCAGCGTCGCCTCAAGCTCCTCTTCCGGCGCGACGAAGCGGCGAAAGCGCGCGCCGGCAAGCTCCCGGACGCGCCATGCGGGCAGGGCCTCTTCAAGCGCGCGCCGGAGCGCCTCGACAAGGCAGGAGCCGGGCACGCGCGGCGCGCCCGGAAAATGCGCCGCGAAGAGAGGGGCCGGCGGAAAGATCAGCCGCCGGGAGGATTCCAGAATTACTTGTGCCACAGGCGCTTGAAGGGCCGGGCCGGGGCCAGCTGCTCGAGCGTCATGGAAACGCTCTGCGCGCCGGCGGCCCAGGGGGCCACCTGATAGGGCTGAAAATGGATACGCACGCCGTCCGGCTCAAGGCTGAGGCTGGAAAAGTTGTCCGCGTCCGGCTGCGTGCCGTCAAGGATCATCTGCTCGCCGACGCCGCCGCCAAGACGGCGCATGAGTTCTTCCCGGGACGTTGCCGACATGAGCGCCAGCGCCTTGTCCACGTCCTCGAAAATATCCACGAGCGTCAGGCGCTGCCCGGTGATGAAGCTGTAATTGAGGGTAATCAGATCAAGATTGCCGTGCGCGCCGCCGGTATAGGTCCAGATTTCAAACAGAATGCTGGCGGCGTCGGCCGACGGGCGCGAAATTCTGTAGGAGCAGGTCAGTTCGTACTTTTCGACCTCCTCGCTGTCGCGGAAACCGGAGGTCAGTTCGCGCTCGAAGGTCGCGGCGATGCTCTCGACCCAGAGACGAATATCCTCGTCCACGGCGTCGACGCCAAAGGCCGGATACGAAATTTCTATGGAGGGTTTCCCGGAGCGCCCCTGCCGCGTCAGGCTGCGGGCGTCGGCTTCGGGCCCGGTGGTCAGCCGGGTCGCGCTGGCCGCCCGCGCCGCGCGCAGGGCCGCCGCCACGGCCGGATCATTCTCGTCAAGCTGACTGGCCGCGACGCGCATGCCGCTCAGGGCATACGCCGCCGTCGCTCCCGCCGTCATCCATGCCAGCGCCAAAAAGACCGCCGCAAAGGGTCGCGCCTTTGTCCACCACGCCATCCGCCCGCTCGCCATGCTCCGCCTACCTCGTCCCAGAACCCCCGACGCCCGCTTCGGGCGCGGCTACGGGCTTGTGATTAGGCTGAGCGCCTCCCGCCTGTCAAGGAGAGAAAACGGCCTTCCGGGAGGAAAACCTTCAACACCTTAGAAAAAATATATATTTTTTCAAACTTCGGCAAAACGCGGATTCGCCGCCCGCCGCCGCGGCCGACGATTGCAGGCCGCTGCGCTCTCTGATAAGGGGAAGGAATGAATATTACCTGCCCCCATTGTCAGTTCAGTCAGGATGTCCCGGCGGAACGCCTTCCGGCGGTCGCGCCGGGCAAATCCATTCTGGCGACCTGCCCGCGCTGCGCCTGCCGCTTCCGCCTCTTCCCGCACGAGGGAACGACGCAACTGCTCGAGCAGGTCGTCCCCCCGATGGAAACGCCGGACGGACACGACGCCCGCCCGGACGAAAAGGAGGCGGCGCGCCCCGAAGCGGCGCCCTGCGACGCCGGAGCGCAACGCCCCGCCGCAACCGACGCCGACGACGAGGAAGATCCCCGCATGACGGCCTCCCGGGCCTACGCCCGCGAGGCTGAACGCGGCCGCCGCCTGCGCGACGCCCGCAGGCAGGAAGCCGCCCGGCAGACCCCCGAAGAGGAAGAGACCGACGACGTCCCCCCGCTGCGGAACCCGTGGGAAGAAGCGCCCCGGGGCGTCGGCTACATCGAGGGCTTCTATCAGACGGTATTGCGGGTAATGTTCGGCGCGCCGCGCTTCTTTGCGGGGCTGCGCGACGACGCGCCGCCGCTGCGGGCGCTGGCCTTCTTTCTTGTGGTGGGCGTCATCGGCGTGACGGCCCTCAACCTCTGGGGCGGCGTGTTCCGCGACATGGTGGCCGAGGCCTCCGATCCGCAGCTCCGCTCGCTGGCGGGCATGCTGCCGCCCGACGGCAGCGCCCTGTTTTACGGGCTGGTGCAGCTCTTCCTGCTGGTCGTGCAGCTCTACGTCGTCAGCGCCCTGGTCTTTCTCGGCTTTCGTCTCGGCGCCTGCCGCTCCGCCACCTACGCGCGCGTATTTCAGATCCTGGCCTACAGCTCCGCGCCCATGCTGCTGTGCGTGATTCCCGTGCTGGGCTATCTGGCGGGATTTGTCTGGTGCCTGGCGAGCATCGTCATCGGTTGTCGTTCGGCCTTTCGTCTGAACTGGGCCCAGACCCTCGTCGGCTGCCTGCCCATTGTCGTTCTGCTGGCAATGCTGCTGCGGCAGACCCTGGGGCTGCTGTCGGGAATCTGACCTTCCGGGGGAGAAAACGCGCATGAGCGGAGTTTTCCAGCAGCTTTCCAATTTATGGCGCGAATTTTGCAAACGAAGAGCGTACGGCGCGCTCATTCATCCCGACGGCATCGGCGCTCAGGCGGAGGAACTGGCCAATCTGGCGGATCTCGCCCTGCGGAGCACCGCGGCCCCTTCCGCGCCCGAATGCCGGCAGCTGGCGAAGCTGGCCCAGTCCATGCGTCGGCTCAAGGACACCGTGCGCAGCCCGGAATTCTGCCGGCTGCCCGCCGATCGCCGTCTCGCCCTGCACCGCCAGCTGCGGACGGCCCGGGAAAAATTGCTCGCCTCCTTGCAAAAATCGCAGATTTCTACGGAGAAGCTTCAATGAACATCGCTCACCGCACTCTTTCGCTTGTTCTGGCCCTTGCGGCCTGCTGCACTGCTCTGCCCGGTTGCGCCAGTCGGGACGAAACCAGCAGAAATCTGGAGTTCGGCGGCGATCTCAGCATGCCGCTTGAAGCCAATATCAACCAGTTTGTCCGGCGGCAGCCTCCGGCCATCTACGTCAAGCCCCTGCAACTCCCGGCCGAACGCCCGCGCGCCCTCTTCGTGCCGCTGCGCATGGTCCAGCAGATGAACCAGCCCACGGCCTTCACCGATCAGGTCACCCGGCAGATCTGGAGCATCTGGCTCTCGCAGGGCATGTTCCAGCAGCTGGAATACGAACCCGCCGCCGGCCCCTACAACGCCCAGCGCGCCATCGCGCTCGCGCGGCAGCGCGGCATGCCCTACGTGATCGGCGGCTACATCAACCACTACATCGACGGCGGCGACGGCGGCGAAAGCACCGTCTCCCTCGCTATCGAAATATACGACGTCAAGAGCGGCCTGCTTATCTGGAGCATGGCCCAGGGCGGTCTCATGCAGCCGCGTCAAAGCCATGACTTCTACCTCTTCAAGGTCAAGGAACGCTTCCACGGCGATCCGGCCGGCCTGATCGTCCGCAGCCTCGCGTGGGATATGGGCCGCGAACTCATGGTCTGGGTCAGCCCCGCCGCCGGACGCGCCACCAAGAAGACTTCCGGCGGGCTGGGTTCGGGCAGCTCGGCCTTCTGATGCCCCGCGCCCCCCTGTCTTCCGGCCCGCGCCGCGCACGCCCGCCCTTCATGGAAACGGGCGTCCTGCTCTGCTGCGCGGGCCTGCTTCTTTGTCCGCTGCTGGCGCTGGCCCTTGGCTCCTTCTACGGCCCCGGCCTGCGGGAGGGCTTTCTCTGGCTGCTCTTTCTGCTGGCCCTCTGCCTGAGCCTGCTGCTCTGGCTCGGCGTCTTCCGCCCCCTGCGGATACTGCTGGCCGAACTGCAACGGGAAGACAGCGAACCAGAGGCGCGCCCCCGTTCCCGCCTGCTGCAACCCTGCATCGCGCCGCTCATGCGCCGCGCCCGCAATCTGCGCGATACGACCGAACGCGCCCGCCTCGCCATGGAAGAAAGTCAGGAAACCCTGCGCCATACCGAAAAGCTGGCGCTGGTCGGCAAGCTGGCCGCGGGCGTCGCCCATTCCATCCGCAATCCCCTTACCGGCGTCAAGCTGCGCCTTTTCGCGCTCACGCGCGGCCTCGCCCTGGACGAAAAGCAGCGGGAAGACGTGACGGCAATCGACGACGCGCTCCGTCATGTTGAAGGCATCATTTCAAATTTTCTCGAATTCTCCCGCCGCCCCCGCCTTGAAAAACGCCCGGTCAGCATGTCCGAGGTCATCGACGGAACGCTCCGCCTGCTGGGGCCGCGTCTCTCGTCCTACAACGTCGCCCTGGCCCGGCAGCGCGACGGGCAGCTCCCGCCGGTGGACGCCGATCCCGAACAGCTCCGCGAGGCCCTCGCGAATCTGATTATCAACGCCTGCGAGGCCGCCGGCCCCGGCGGCGACGTCCGCATCATCGAGGAAAAGGGCCGTCTCGCGCCCCTCGGGCACGTCGTTGTCATCCGCGTGGAAGACTCCGGCCCCGGCATCCCCGAAGACCTGCGGGAAATCATCTTCCAGCCCTTCATGAGCACCAAGCAGGAAGGAACGGGACTCGGCCTGCCCATAGCCCGCCGCATCTTCGAGGAGCACGGCGGCTGGCTGCATCTGCACAGCGCGCCGGGCAAGGGGGCCAGCTTTGTCGCCGTGCTTCCCGCCCGCAAGGATGACGACATATGGCTCCGGTAATTCTCATCATCGACGACGACCCCCACCTGCGCGAGGGCTTTGCCCGCCTGCTCGGCGAAGAAGGTTACGACGCCCGCGTGGCCGCCTCCGCCGACGAGGGCCTGCAACTCATGCGCGACAGCATGCCCGACTGCGTCATCATGGACGTCCGCATGCCCGGCATGAGCGGTCTGGAAGCGCTGGATCACATGCGCGCCCTGCCCCACTGCCCTCCCGTTATCATCATGACGGCCTATTCCGGCACGGAAACCGCCATCCGCGCCATGGGGCACGGCGCCTTCGACTACATTCTCAAGCCCTTCGACATTCCCGAAGCCCTCCAGCTCATCAGCCGGGCCCTTGAAGCCGGGCAGCGTCTGCGCGAACCCGCCTCGGGCGTCGGCCCCATTGTCGAGGACGCGGCCGCCGCCGAGGGCATGGTCGGCGACAGCCCGGCCATGCAGGCCCTCTGCAAGGCCATCGGCCGCGTCGCCCCGACGGACGCGCTGGTGCTCATTCGCGGCGAATCCGGCACAGGCAAGGAGCTTGCCGCCCGCGCCCTCTGGCGCTACAGTCTGCGCGCCCGCCGCCCCCTTACCGTCATCAACTGCGTGGCCATCCCCGACACCCTGCTGGAAAGCGAGCTTTTCGGTTATGAAAAGGGAGCCTTCACAGGCGCGCAGGCCCGGCACGAGGGCCGCATCGAGCAGGCCGCGGGCGGAACGCTCTTTCTTGACGAGATCGGCGACATTCCCCTCTCCCTTCAGGCCAAGCTCTTGCGCCTCCTTCAGGAAAAGCAGATTCAGCGCCTCGGCGGCAACGAGACCGTCGCCGTCGACGTGCGTATCATCGCCGCCACCAACGCCGATCTGGAACGCGCCGTGGCCGAGGGCCGCTTTCGGGAAGACCTCTACTACAGGCTCAAGGTCGTCACGCTCTGGACGCCGCCCCTCCGGGATCGTCTCGAAGACGTGCCCGTCCTGACGGAAACCCTGCTGCGCCGCGCCGCCGCGGAGCTGGGGCGCCCCAATCCCGGCATCGAACAGGCCGCGCTTCTCTGGCTCCAGTCCCGCGCCTGGCCCGGCAACGTCCGCGAGCTGGCCAATACCCTCCAAAAGGCCCTCGTCTTCAACGACGGCACGCCGCTGCGTCTGGCCGACGTCCGTCAGGCCGCGGAAAGCCGCCCCCATTCGCCCCGCCCCGGCGCGACCCCGCCCGCGGAAAACGACGGACGGAACGATCTGCCCGGCGACGCCGAGACCCTTTCGGCCATTATCCGCCGCAGCCTCGCCGACGGCCTCCCCGCCCCCTTCGATCGATGCATGGATATCATGGGCCGCGCCGTCGTGCTGGAAGCTCTGCGCCAGTGCGGCGGCAACCGTTCCCAGGCCGCCCGCCTGCTGGGTCTTTCCCGTCCCACCCTCCTTGCCCGCATGGACAAGTACGGACTGAAAATCGAAACCCGCATCAGCGACAACGCCGTCTAGAGCATTTTAGCCTTGAAAAAGGTAAAATGCGAGGCGGCGGGACAGCGCCGCCCGTCCCCCGGAAACACAGACGCCCCATCCCGGCGTCCTTGACGGCAACGGCATATTTACTACTTTTTCCCGGGACGAGGGATTCCGTCCAGCCGTTCAACCTTCCACAGTAGCGAGTTACGCATGCACATCGCAGTTGCCGTCAGCGGCGGCGTTGACAGTCTGTGCGCGCTTTTGCGCCTTTCGCGTTCGGGCCATGAGGTCGCGGCCCTGCACGGGCTCTTTCTCCCTGAGGCGGCGGAAGAGAATCCGGCGCTGGAGGGATTGCGCGCGGCCTGCCGCAAGCTCGGCGTGCCCCTGCATGTCGCGGATCTGCGGGAGGAATTTCGTCAGGCCGTGATGGAGCCGTTTTCGGCCGCCTACGCGGCGGGCGAAACGCCCAACCCCTGCGCCCTCTGTAACCGGCGCGTCAAGTTCGGCGCGTTGCAGGACGCCGCCGTAAAACTGGGCGCCGATCTGCTCGCCACCGGCCATTACGCGCGCCTTGCGCCCGCGGCGGACATCGATCCCGCATGGGCCGGCGCGCTTCCCCGGACGGACGGCCGCCCGCCGCTGCTGCTGGCCGCCGGCGCGGACGCGCGCAAGGATCAAAGCTATTTTCTCGCTCTTGTGCCGCCCGAACGTCTCCAGCGGGCCCTTTTCCCGCTGGAACGGCGCGTCAAGGCCGAGAGCGTCGCCGAAGTGGCCGCCGCCGGGCTGACCGTTCCCGTCGCCGGAGAAAGTCAGGAAATCTGCTTCATCCCCCCCGACGAAGACGCCTACAGGGACTTCTTGCGCCGCCAGTGGCGCGCGCAGAACATCCCCGTTCCCGAGGGCGGCCCCGTCATGCTGGATGACGGCGCCGGAGGCAGCCGGCGGATCGGAAGCCACGACGGCCTCTGGCGTTACACCGAAGGACAGCGCAGGGGGCTGGGCATCGCCTGGAGCGAACCGCTTTATGTGCTTCGCAAGGAACGGGAAGACAATACCCTGCTTGTCGGGCCGCGCTCGCGCCTCGGTATGCGCGCCTGCCGCGTCCGCAACGTGGTAATCCATGTGCCGCCCCGTCTCTGGCCGGACGAAGTGCTGGCCCGCGTCCGTCACCGCCAGCTTCCCTCCCCCGCGCGCGCGGTTTTCGACGGCGAAAATCTCTTCATCACGCCCCATGAACCGCAGTTCCCCGGCGCGCCCGGACAGATTGCCGCCGTTTACGACTCCCGGGGGCATATACTGGCCGGCGGTATTCTGGATGAACTTGCAACAATCTGAGCCGGGATGGAATTGCCTGCATGACACGCTGAAAACGCCCCGGGCCTCTTCTCCAACGCGCTTTTTCAGAGGCTTGCAGTCAGTCTCTATTCAATCGAAGTAACTTGTAGTGTTAAAAAAACAATCTCAAGCCTGCCCCTGGAAAATGAATCCCGAGCCAGAATGCGAACAGTCCCCCCGGATTTCTCCGGGGGGACTGTTTTGTTGCGACGACTGTCAGTCGGGGGCGTTCATGGTCTTGGGCGTCTACGCTCCGGCGAGCAGGATGAAGCAGACAATGCCCACGACGACGCCGTAGATGGTGAAGGGAACCACCGTGCGGCGCAGAATCGGCCCTTCGTGACCGATCATGCCGAGCACGGCGCAGACGGCCACGATATTGTGAATGCAGATCATGTTGCCCATGGCGCCGCCGACGCCCTGCGCGGCCACGATGATATAGTGACCGGGCACGGAGTAGTTGAGCGCCGTGGCGACGTTCCACTGGAAGTTGCCGAACAGCATGTCGGACACGGTGTTGGAACCGGTGATGAAGGCGCCAAGACCGCCCACGAAGGAGGCCAGCATGGGCCAGGCGTTACCGGTAAGCCACGCGCAGAACTGGGCCATGGCCATGGGCATGGAGGGCAGGGGCGCGCCGTCCACGCCGGCGGTGTTGACGCCCGAGCCGCGCAGGATGGACACGAGGGCCACGGCGGCGATCAGGGCGATGGTGGGGGCCTTCATCTTCGTGAAGGCGGTTCCCCAGGCTTCGGCCACCTGCTTGCCGGACATGGAATGCAGGCCGATGGTGATGATGGACACCAGGATGAACGGAATGGTGCCGGGCAGGTTCAGCAGGGCGAGGTTGGCGCCCACGCCTTCATAGCCAAGAATGTTGTTCCAGCCCACGCTGAACATGGGATCGAGAATGATGGGCTTGAGATGGAAGGCGGGCACGCGGGTCAGCACGAGGATGACGCCGCACAGAACGTAGGGCAGCCACGCGCGCGCCTGCGACATGTGTTCGGTGTAATCGGTGGCGCTGGAGGCCTTGATCAGGCCGGACCAGTCGGAGCGCCATTCAGAAGCGGGCGGGAAGTTCCAGACGCCGTCCTTGGGCAGGCAGAAACCCTTCTTGGTCAGCCAGACCAGGGCGCCGAGACCGACCAGACCGCCCACCATGGAAGGCAGTTCGGGGCCGCCGAACCAGGCCAGAAGCATGTAGGGCACAAGGAAGCAGACGGAAGCCATGAGGCAGTAGCGCCAGGCGCGGAAGCCTTCCATCCAGGACTTGTTCGCGCCGAAAATGCGGGTCATGAAGCCGAGCAGGAAAATGGGCAGGATGAAGCCCATGGGCAGATGCATCAGGGTGACGTATTCGCCGATGGTCTTGTACACCATGGTGGGATCGCTGTAACCGGCGGCCGTCATGGCGATGTTTTCCAGCGACTTGAAGCCGGCGAGCACCGGCGTGCCGACCGCGCCGAAGGTGGTGGGCACGCTGTTGAAGGCCAGACAGATGACGGCGGCGCACAGGGGCGGGAAGCCGAGGCCGAGCAGCAGCGGCGCGGCAAGGGCGGCGGGGGTGCCGAAGCCGGCGGCGCCCTCGATGAAGGCGGCGAACATGAAGCCGATGATGATGGTCTGCACGCGCCGGTCGGGGCTGATCTTTTTCATGCCCGCCTGAATGGTTTCCATCGCGCCGTTGTAGTGCAGGGTGTAATAGATGAGCAGCGCGCCGAAAACGATGATCAGCACGCCGATGGCGGTAATGGTTCCCTCAAGGGAGAGAGCCAGCAGGCGCATCGGCGCGATATCCCAGACCAGCCAGGCAATGACCGCTCCCACAAGCCAGGAAAGCGGCATGGCGCGCGTCGAGGGCCAGCGCAGGCCGGCCATCAGAATCAACGCCAGCAGGATCGGAATGAACGCGCAGAGCGCAAGAAAACCAATGCTCATGAGACCTCCTCAATCTCTCTCTGAATCCGCGCGGACGCGGCAGGAAGCCGCGCCGCGGGATCTCGTTGTGATTTTCGCATGAAAGAGGGCGCATAACGATTTTTCACAATCGCCGTGCGCCACTCTGTTGCAAGACTGTCCTTGCCGCCGCGACGGGCGTCGCGCCCGTTCCCCCTACGGCAGCATCCAGCGCAGGGGTCCCGCCTGCAACCATGTCATCAGACAGATGCAGGCGGTCATGGCCAGACTGTGCGGCAGGGCAAAGCGGAAGAGGTTGCCTTCCTGCCCCACCATATTGGTCGCGGCCGTGGCCACGCTGATGGACTGGGGAGAAATCATCTTGCCGGTAACGCCGCCGGAAGAGTTGGCGGCCACGGCCAGTTCTGGATACATGCCCACCACTTCGGCGGTATTGCGCTGCATGCCGCAGAACAGGGCGTTGGAAGAGGTGTCGGAACCGGTCAGGAACACGCCCAGCCAGCCCAGCAGGGGAGCGAAGAGCGGGAACAGGCCGCCGGTCATGGTGAAGGCGATCCCGAGGGTGGAACTCATGCCCGAATAGTTCATGAGATAGGCCAAGCCGAGAATCATGGCGATGGTCACGATGGGGAAGCGCAGCTGCACCACCGTGCGGGCAAAGCAGCTGAAGGCCTTGCCGAAGGAATAGCCCGGCATGAGCGGCACCGAGAACAGACCGGCCAGCAGGATGGCCGTGCCGCCGGCGGACAGCCAGTTGAAGGTGAACTTGGCGCCGTAGACGGTATTGGCTTCGGCAATGGGAGCGGTCTTGGCCACAAGGCCGTCAAGGCCGGGCCAGCCGAAGGTGATCACGGCGCCGGGCAGGCTGTTGAGCAGGTTCTTGAACTGCGGCAGGCCCCACAGAAAGACCATGACGGCCAGAATGATGTAGGGGCTCCAGGCGCGCAGCACGACGTTCATGTTGATCGAACCGCCCTCCGCGGCGGCGGGGGCGTCGCCCTCGCTCTCGAAACGCCAGATGCGGCTGGGCTTCCAGACGCGCAGCAGGATCACGAGGCCCACGATGGTAATCAGGGCGGACATGATGTCAGGCAGGGTCGGGCCGTGGAAATTCGAGAAAAGGAACTGGGAGCCGGCAAAGCAGACGCCCGCCACGGCAATGGCGGGCAGCACTTCCATGGAGCGCTTGAAGCCGCACATGAGCACGCACAGCCAGAGCGGCACGATAATGGACAGGAAAGGCAGCTGACGGCCGACAATGGCGCTGATGGTCATGTCGGATATGCCGGACACCTGCCCGGCCACGATAATGGGCACGCCGATGGCGCCAAAGGCCACGGGCGCGGTATTGGCGATCAGGCAGACGCCGGCGGCGTAAAGGGGATTGAAGCCCAGCCCCACCAGCATGGCGGCGGTAATGGCCACGGGCGTGCCGAAGCCGGCCGTGCCCTCCAGAAAGGCCCCGAAGGCGAAAGCGATAAATATGGCCTGGAGGCGGCGGTCGTCGGTCAGGCTGGCCAGCGACTGCTTGAGATGCTCGAATTCTCCCGATTCGACCGTCATGTTATAGACCCACACGGCCGTGACAACGATCCAGATAATGGGAAAGATACCGAACGCGGCGCCATAAATAAAGGAACTGACGGCGACTCCCGCGGGCATGTCCCACACGAGTATGGCGAGAACGGCCGAAAGGCCCACGGCCACGCCGGCGGCATGATGCCCTTTGGCGCGGCGTACCGCCAGCATAAAGAAAAGGGCTATGAGGGGAATGCCCGCCAGCAGGGCCGAAAGGAGAGCGTTCCCGGCAGGGTCGTAAACCTGGGTCCAAATCATAGGCGTTTCCTCCACGTAAAAATAAAAAACAAACCGAAACTTTCCGACCGAGGCGACAAGTCCCGGAGCCATTACGCCCGGGGCCGTCGGGACGAGACCCGGGCTATCTGTATGAATTTTTTCATTAGCTCATAAAAACCGCTGCGTCAACGGGTTCGGTACGCAACGACCAGTCGCTCGCGTCCTCCGGCCCTTCCCGCAGAAGGGCTGCGACGGAAAATCACGCCTCGCCGTCCTCCTCCAGCGCGCGCCGGATCGTCAGCAGCCGCCGGGCGTAGCCGTGATTCCGGCGCAGCTCGTCGCGCCAGGCCGCGCACAGCTCCGCCGTCCGGCGCGGCGCGCTCGCGAGGGCGTCGAGCCGGGCGGGCAGCTCGGCCGGAGACGCCAGACGCACGGGCGCCGCCAGAGACGGCGGAAAGATGTCCAGGCCGGGCGTGGCGTCGCTCAGCAGCAGGCCGCGCGCGGCCCAGACGTCGAAATGCCGCTGGCTCAGACTGCGCGGCAGCAGCAGGCTTGTAACATTGAGAACGGCCCGCGCTCCGGCATACAGGCCCGGCAGGGCGGCGTAATAGTCCACGGGCGGTTCCACGGACGCGCCGGGCAGCGCGTCCCGCCAGCCCTCGTCGCCCACAAGACGCAACCCCGCGCCCAGCGCGGCCCGGACCCAGCGCGCGCGCCGCGCCCGCGAACACTCCTCCGCGCCGAGGCCGGCGCGGCGCACCTCGTTTCCCGGCCAGAGCGGCGTCTCCAGCCGGGCGCGCCACCAGTGAAAGTCCGGCGGCGCGGGATCGTCCGCCTCCACGCGCGCCAGCGCCTCGTCCAGCAGGGCCGGGGGCACGGACGCCGCCGCGAAGAAACTCCCCTTGCGGGGAAAGGCCGAACGGCCGACGAACAGAATCCTGTTTTCGTGCGGCCGCTCCCCGGCCAGCCACATGTGCGGCGCCACTGCCAGCGGCAGAAAGCCCGCGCGTCGCGCTCCCGCCTCCCGCAGTTCCTCCAGAAAGCTCGCGTCCGTCACGAACAGGCGGCAGTCCCGCCACCACGGCCCGCGCACGCCGCTCAGCAGATGCCAGGGATTGTCGACGCACCACACGACCACCGGAATACCCGCTGCAAGGCAGGCGTGGGCAAGGCGCCCCTCGGGGTCGAGGCCGCGCAGGTTGACGGAAAGCAGCAGGGCCGGCGCGCCCGCGGCCGCCTGCCGCAGCAGCGGCAGCAGGGCCGGGCCGCCCCTGTCCGGCGGACAGGTCAGCGCGCGCCAGCCAAGCTCGTGCGCCGCGTGCAGCAGCTCCATATACAGCAGGCTCCGCTCGTCGCCGGGCAGAATCAGAAGCGGCGGCGGAATTTTCGCGGGGCGCGGCGGTTCCGGGCAGGCGGCCGCCTCCAGACGCCCCAGCAGCGGCCCCCAGAACTCCGGCGCGAGGCGCAGGCCGGGGCGGTAGAAATAACGGCGGCAGCGCGCCGCCAGCGCCTCGGCCCGCTCCGGCGAAACCTCCCGCCAGCTCGCGGGCGGCGGGGACGCGTCCGGGAGCGCCCGGCGCGTTTCCGGGCAGTCCAGCCAGTAGACCTGCCCCCCGGAAGGAAGAAAGGGCAGCCGCGCCGCGTCCCCCGGCCCGAGCCCCAGCAGCAGGCAGTCGTCGCTCCCGGGGCCGGCGGGCTCCCACTGCCGCGCGTCGTCTGAAAGAGTCAGGGGACGCCCGCAGAAATCGGGCAGGACGACGCGACGGGGAGCGGCGGAAGACGAAGGCATGGGGAATCTCCGGGCGAGGATGCAAGGAAATGCTTGGCTTGCGGCGCAAAAAAGGGTATGGCAACGGGCTGGTGTGCTATGAAAGAATATCGCGATCACTACTTTCTGAAGGCCAAGCGGGAAAACTACCCCGCCCGTTCCGTCTACAAACTGAAGGAATTGGACGGCAAATTCAAGTTGTTCCGCCAGGGAATGCGCGTCCTCGATCTCGGGGCGGCGCCCGGTTCCTGGTCTCTCGGGGCGGCGGAAAAGGTGGGCCGCAACGGACTTGTGCTCGGTTGCGACATTCAGACCACCGAAACGGTCTTTCCCCCTCAGGTGACCTTCATGGTGGAAGACGTCTTCCGCCGTTCGCCCGAATTCGAGGCGAAGCTGGACGATCTCGGCCCGTTCGACGTGGTCATGAGCGACATGGCGCCGCGCACGACCGGCGCCAAGTTCGCCGATCAGGCCCGCTCGCTGGAGCTGGCCTGCGAAGCGCTCACGGTGGCGCGCATGCGCCTCAAGCCCGGCGG
>CALUWU010000048.1 GCA_944324555.1 uncultured Desulfovibrio sp. | reverse complement strand
CGGGGCGGCGACCGGCGGCGCGGCGAAGAGGGCGGACCGGCGGGGCGGGGAGCTGTTCCGGCGGACGTCTTTCCCCGGACGCGCCAAGGAGAAAACGGGCGCCGGGGAACGCGGCGCCGCGGAGGATTGCGGAAAGAAGGCCGCCCGGAAGCGTTCGCGACGGCCGGCGGGAATCCGGCCCGGGGGGAGGGCGGACGCCTCCCCCCGGAGAACCGGTTTTCAGGGACGCGCGCTAGCGGGCGGCGTCGCCCTGAAGGCGCTGAATGGCCGGAATGCCCTTGAGCAGTTGCAGGGCGGTACGCAGCTGGTTGTCGCGTTCCATCTGTTCGCGAACCTCGGAGGCGGCGTCCTTCTTTTCTTCGCCCTTTTTCTTGCTGTTTTCCAGATGCCGGTTCAAGTCCTGCTCGCGCAGCAGGAAGCGTTCCTGATCGCTGCGGGAAGCGAACGGCACTTCCATGTCCGGCTGAATGCCTTCGGCCTGAATTGAGCTGCCGTTGGGCGTATAGTAGAGGGCCACGGTCAGTTTCAGGCCGGAGCCGTCCGGCAGGGGAATGATATTTTGCACGGAGCCCTTGCCGAAGGAGCGTTCGCCCAGAATCAGCGCGCGCTTCTGATCGCGCAGCGCGCCGGCGACGATTTCGGAAGCGGACGCCGAGCCGGCGTTGATGAGAACCGCCATCGGCACGGCGATATCGTCCTTTTGCGCCGTCGCGCGATAGGCGCGTTCGGAATTCTTGTTGCGGCCCTTGATGGAGACGATGACGCCGTCGCGCAGGAACATGTCCGAGACCTGCACGGCCTGATCCAGCAGGCCGCCGGGATTGTTGCGAAGATCAAGCACAATGCCCTTCAGGTCGTCGCGGGCCGCCTTGACGGCGTCGCGCAGTTCTTCGGTCGTCCGTTCCGAGAACCGGGTGATGCGGATCCAGTAATAGCCCTTTTCCAGTTCCTTGGACTTGACGCTGACCAGGGGAATGGCGCCGCGCGTGATGCGGACCGTTTGCGGCGTCTTGGCCGAAGAGTGCAGGATGGTCAGTTCCACGGCGCTGCCCTTGGGGCCGCGGATGCGCGACACGACGTCCTGAAGGGTCAGTTCCTGCGTGGACTGGCCGTCGATGGACAGGATGACGTCGCCCGCCAGCAGGCCGGCGCGGTCGGCGGGCGTGTCGGCAATGGGCGATACGACGGTCACCTGACCGTTTTCCATATAGATTTCCACGCCGATGCCGAAAAATTCGCCGGACGTCGTTTCCTGCATGGACTTGTATTCGTCGGCGCTCATGAAGCTGGAATGCGGATCCAGATTCTGCAACATGCCCTTGATGGCGTTGTTGATCAGATCGCTTTCCTTGACGTCCTTGACGTATTCGCGCTCCACCAGATCCAGCACCTGGCTGAAGCGTTTGTAGGGATCATAGTCGCTGGTATCGTCCTTGGCGGCAAGGGCCGGATGCGCCATGGGCGCAAGGCCCAGCAGCGCGAGGGCGGCGACGCCCAGCAAAGGCTTGAGGACTCGCATGTATTGGCCTCCCAAAAAAGATGAAACGCCCAAACGGCGCGCCCCATGATGCCCCTTTTGCCGGTAAAAGGCAATCTGGAGAACCCGCCTCCGCCGGGGCCGCTCCCGCGGGAGCCGCCGGCAAAAAAGGGGAAATATGTAAAAACATATTTCCCCTTTCCTTTTGAATTGTGTTGCGGCGTCATCCCCGAAAGCCGGGGCCGCGCGCCGGAAGCGGCGAGCGCCTTCGCCGGGCCGCTAGATGAATTCGTCCACGCGGCCGGCAAGCACCTTCTGCAGCATGCGAACGGCGGCCATGCGTTCGCCTTCGCTCATGGCGCGCAGCTTTTCCGCGATAAGACGATCGCCGAGCCCGCGCGTATAGGGCGTCGCATAGCGCAGCAGGAATTCCATGAACGACGCGATGGAGTTGGGGCCGCACTGGCTCCTCATGCCGCAATCCGAAGCAATGGCGTTGAACTCGTTGCCGATGCGGCCAAGACGCGGACAGGCCGTGCAGAACGAGGGCAGGTGACGGGATTCCTCCAGAAGGAAGCGCACGACCTCGTCGACGTGAAGGTCTTCGCTCATGGGGAACTTCACGCCGTGTTCGCCGGCGCCTTCGTTCCAGTCCTGATAGGGGTTGGCGAGGCTGCCGGTGATGAGCTGGGAAGCCCCCGCGCTACAGCCGTTGCGCCAGAGTCCCGAGGGTTCGCGGGTGGTGAGAATCAGGCCGCTTGTCGGCAGCGCCAGACGGGCGACGGCCACGCAGCGCAGGAAATCGGCGTCGCTCAGGGGATAGGGGGGCATGAAGTCGGAGCCGGGCGCGGGCCGCATGCGGAACAGGGAAACCGTGTGGGCCCCTTCCCCGTAGAGACGCAGGAGATGCGCCGAGTGCTGCGCCAGCGCCAGCAGGTCGAATTTCCAGGGGCCGAGGCCGAGAAGCAGCCCGAGACCGACTTCGTTGACGCCCGCCTGCTTGGCGATGTCCGGTCCGTGGAGGCGTCTGAAGTAATTGCTCTTGGGGCCGGACTTGTGGGCGGCTCGATAGCTTTCCTCGTGATAGGTTTCCTGGAAAAGGAGCATGCTGCCGATATCGTAGCGCACCAGCGTGCGAAAGTCCTCTTCGGAAAGCATGCCGGCATTGATGTTGACGCGCCGCAGTTCGCCCAGATCGTCGTATACGGTATACATGACGCTGACGGCTTCGGCGAGGTATTCCACATCGGCGTTGGGCAGCTGTCCGCTTACGAGGATGACGCGCTTGTGCCCCTGACGCACAAGATGCAGGGCCGCCTCGCGCATTTCCGGCGGCGTCATGTACTTGCGTTCTATGAGGGTGTTGCCGCGCCGGTTGGCGCAGTAAAGGCATTCGCTGCCGCAATGGTTGGAGAGGTGGAGCGGCGCGGTCAGGACTATGCGATCGCCGTAGACTTTCTGCTTGACCTTGTCCGCCGTCTCAAAGATGTCCCGCAGGCCGTCCTTGCTTTCCACTCGCAGCAGGGCCGCCACTTCGGCGAGACCGAGAGGCTGGAGGGCAAGGGATTTTTCCAGGATGGCGGACAGCTCGGCGCTGTCCGGTTCTGCGACCTTGGCCAGGACTGAGTCGATCTCTTGCGGCGTCAGCCACGCGGGCAACATATCTTTCATGGCGCGCAATCCCCAATGCTTAGCGGGTTGATGGTGGAATTTCGGGCGTATCGCCGTCGGCGGCCCTTATTCTTGCGGTAGCCGCATGATAGAATTTTTTTTCAAAAATTTCTAGGCGCTGTTCCTGCGAATTTTTTTTGCTGACGAAAAGAGCGTCAGTTGGCGCACTGTTACGGGGAGCGGCGCCACTGCGAACGGAATGGGAAACGCCGTCGCGGGCGCGGCGCTTGCGTGCCGCCGGCGCGGGGCCTATACTGCGTTCCGTTCTGAATGGGAAGCGATGCTTCCGCAATACCGAGGAAAGACGGATGATTTTGCATAGAGTATTCCTGTGGGGCCTGTCGTTTCTTGTCTGCCTGTCCTGCGTCGTCCTGACGACGGGAACGGAGGCCGCCCCTCTGCGCGTCGCCCTGCTGCTGGAAGACCCGGAGCCCGCGAATCCCCAGGCCGCCGCCCTGCGTCAGGGGCTGGAGCTGGCGCGCGAGCGCTTTGGCGTTGAAACGCGCGTCATCGCCGTTCCTCCCTTTGAAGATCAGACGGCCGCCTTTCGCAAGGCGGCTTCCTCCTCGGATCTTGTGCTGCTGGCCGACGCCCGCCTCCATGAGGTCTTGCGCGACAACGCCGCCGATTTCCGCAAGGTGCGTTTCGGCTGCATCGACACGGGCGTGCGGGCTCCCAACATCATGTCCGTGACCTTTGCGGACGAACAGGCCGCCTTTCTGGCCGGGGTCGCCGCGGCGCTGTCCGCCCGTTCCGGGCTGCTGTCCGACGGCAGGCCGGGAGAGGCCGTCGGCTGGCTTTCCGGCGAAAGCACGCCCATGGACGAGTCCATGTTTGCCGCCTACAGGGAGGGCGTGCGGCTGATCTTTCCTGAAATGCGCGTGATTCGCAGGGTAACGGGGTCCTTCGTGGACGCGGCGGCGGCGGTCGGGCAGGCCGACGGGCTGATGGACGAGGGGGCGACGGTGATTGCCGTTGCCGCGCGGCGCGTCGACGCGGCCGCCGTCGAGCGCGTGACGGCGCGCGGCGGGTATGTCGTCGACGAGAGTCCGCATCCCCTGCGGCCGGAACGGACGCTGACGTCCATTGTCCGCCGGCTTGATCTGGCGGTTTTCGATATCGTGGCGGCCGCCGCGGAAGGTCGCTTTCAGGGGGGCCGCATTGTGACGCGCACCCTGGAAGACGGCGGCGTCGCGCTGGTTTCGCTGAAGGAGTTCGCGCGCCGTTCGGGCGTTGTCCTGCCGCCGCGCGTCTTTTCCCGCCTTGAAGAGTTGCGGCGCGAACTGGCTTCCGGCGGCATTCGTCTGCAAAGCCGTCGCGTGCCCACGCTCTGCGACTGCTATTAGAGCATTTTCAGTTTGAAACGCGTTGCGTTCCAAACCATGTTCGCGGATGCGGACGAGGGGCTTTTTCGCGGAAGGCGTATTGCCGACGCCGGCAAGGAGAATGCGTTATGGATGATCTGACAATAAGAATCGATGCGGCCCTGCTGCGGCGCTGGCCGGAAACGCGGCTGGGGGCGCTGCTTTTCGAGGCCAGGGTTACGGAGGCGGCTCCCGGCCTGCCGGAGCGGATGGCGGCCTGCCTGCCGGCCTTGCGCGCGCGGCTGGAAACCGAACCCCTTGCGGAGTGGCCCAACCTTGCGGAGTCCCGCGCGGCCTTTCGCGCCTGCGGCAAGGACCCGGGGCGGTACCGGGTTTCTTCCGAAGCCCTGCTGCGGCGTATCCGGCAGGGCAAGGAGCTGTATCGGATCAACAGCGTGGTGGACGTGAATAATCTGGCGTCCCTATGCAGCGGCTTTTCTTTCGGTTCCTATGATCGGGATCGGCTGGAAGGGGAGCTTGCGCTGCGCATCGGCGAGGAAGGAGAAAGTTACGAAGGCATCGGCAAGGGAAGCGTCAACCTTGCCGGACTTCCGCTGCTGGCGGATGCGCGCGGCCCCGTGGGCAGCCCGTGCAGCGATTCGCCCCGGGCCATGATCACGGAAACAACGCGGTGCTGTCTCTGTCTGGCCTACGGCTTTGGATCGCGCGCGGCGCTGGAAGAGGCTGTGGCGGCGGCCGCGCGGGATTTCACGGAACTTGCGGGAGCCGTCGGCATGCGGACGAGGATTATAGAGCCGGAAGGATAAAGAAGAAGGCCCCTTTTGAAAAAGGGGCCTTCTTCTTTATCGGCATGCGGCGCGTCAGCGCAGGGCGGCGGCAATTTCCCCGGCGTCGGGGTCGTCCAGGACGCGCCCGTCCACGATGACGGCGGGCAGGGAGCGGACGCCGTAATAGGAGACCAGCTGCGACGCCTGATACATGTTGACGTTGCCCGCGTCGTAGCAGTAGCGGGCCACGTCGGGCTGCTGCGCCGCGGGCAGCGGCGGATTCAGGCGGGAAAGATAGTTGTAGTGTATGGGAAAGTCGGAAGCCTTGACCGTGGCGTCGTATTCGGTCTTGAAGGGAACGGCCGCGCCGCGGGTCTTGCGCTGGGCGGCCTTGACGGCGTTCCAGCTTTGCAGGGCGTAATCAAGGTAGGGCATGGCCTGCGCCGGGCGGGAGTAGGAGAGCCAGATGGCAAGCCCCATGAGATCCGTGCCGTAGTTTTCGCGGCTGTGGCCGAAAACGGCAATCTTCGCCTGATCGGCGGGAATGGAGCGGGCCGCCTTGCGTACCTCTTCCCAGATCTTCTCGCTGTCCGGGGCGGCGAAATCGAGCAGGACAAGAATTTCATGCGGCGCCTGCTTGTCGCCGTAGACGACCGGGTACAGCTCTTCCTTCCAGTGGGCGCGGTGGGCGGCTTCCCGCTGAATGCTCTGGGCGGAACCGCCCATGCCGCCAACCATGACGCGCCCGTCGGCGGAAAGCTCCCGGGTGTTGGGCAGGGACGCCCGCATCCAGGGGTTGAAGAGGTTGGCGCCGGGCTGCGCGGGAGCGGACGTCGCCGCGCCGTTGCCGCCGTCGACGGGAACCCGGGCGGTCTCGCCGCCAAAGCAGCCGCTCAGGAGGGCGGTGCAGGCCAGGGCCGCGATGCCGTTGCACAAGGCAGTTTTCATACGGAATCCTTGTTGAAAGAAGAGGTGATAAACGATGCGCCGCGAACCCGTTGTCCGCGGCGTGGGGACGTTTTTCAGGACGCGTCCAGCGCGGCGACAGCCCGTTCCAGGTGGCGCAGCCAGAGCGCGGCAAAATCATCGTATTCCGCAAGCCCCCGCAGCACGGGCACGCAGACGTGTCCCGCGGCTTCGATGCGCCCGCGCCAGCTCCGGGCGTCGCCGCCGGCCATGTCTTCCTGGGCGTGGCGGCCAATGACGGAAAGCAGCGGCAGAAGCCACACGCGGGAGGATTGCAGGCGCGGAAGCAGGGCTTCCAGATCGTTTTCGCCGTTCATGACGCCGACGTGGACATGTTCGTCCAGAAGGCGCACGGCGGCATCCAGCGACCGGTAGCTGGAAGACGCCTCGTGGCGGGCGCCGTGCCCCATGAGGACGACGTCCTCGCCGGCAAGGCGCTCGGGCGGCAGGTGCCGCGTTACGGCGCGCGCGGCCGCCAGCACGTCCTCGTCGGAAGAGAGCAGGGGCTCGCCCAGCCGCACGCGAAAATCAGGGCCGTCGGCGTCTTCCACGGCGAGACGCACCTGTGTGTGTTCCGCGCCGCGGATGGTCTGCAACGCCTGCACGGCGACGGAAGAAAATTTTTCAAGACGCAGCCGTTGCAGCGCCTTGGCGACGGAATCGCTCTTTTGCCGGGCTTCGGCAAGGCGTTGCCGCATGAGCAGGGACGAATAGGCCCAGCGCACGGGAAGACCGGGGAAGGCCGCCCGCACGCGGGCGTCGAAGCCCCCGAGTGCGGCTCTTCCCTGCAGGCTGCTCGGGCCGTAGGCGATAAGAAGGATGGCGCGCCTCATGCCCTGCTTGTACGTCAGTTGTCGAGGGGACGCAAGGCGTTGCGTATTGACCGGGCTTCGCCCGGCGGCTAAGGTAGTGCGAATCTTAAGCGGAGGCGCTATGGCAAAAGCATTGGTTTTGGGCGGCGCGACGGGTCTGCTGGGGCAGGCGCTGACGCGTATCCTGACGGAACGGGGCTGGAGCGTGGAAACGCTGGGTCGGCAGCAGGGCAATCTGCTGGACGACGCCTTTCTCGGCGAGCGGCTGGACGCCGCGCAACCCGATGTGATTTTCAATACCGTGGCGTGGACGCAGGTCGACGACGCGGAAGACCACGTTGAAGACGCGCGTCTTATAAATCGTTGTCTGCCGGCTTCTCTGGCCTGCCTGCTCAAGTCGCGGGAATCCATGTTTCTGGTGCATTACGGCACGGATTTCATTTTCGGCGGCCAGGGCTCGCATCCGCTGAAGGAAGAGGACAAGCCCCAGCCGCAGAGCGTCTACGGGCGCACCAAGCTGGAAGGCGAAGAGGCCGTGCGCGCGGCCCTGCCGGATCGCTCCTGCGTGCTGCGTACCGCGTGGCTCTTCGGGCACGGCCGCAGAAATTTTGTGGAAGCCATTCTTGACGCCTGTCGCCGGCGCGACGAAATCAACGTCGTGCACGATCAGGTCGGCTCCCCCAGCTTTGCCGACGACGTGGCCCTGTACAGCGCCCAGCTGGCCGAGGCCTGGCTGGAAAAGAAGGCGGACAGCGGCGTTCCGGGCGTCTGGCACGTGACCAACAGCGGCGAGGCCAGCTGGTGCGAGCTGGCCTGCGAGGCCGTGCAGCTCACGAGCTCGCCCTGCCGCGTCATTCCCATTACTTCGGACGAATGGCCCCAGAAGGCCAAGCGGCCCTCCTATTCGGCGCTCTGCACGGACAAGCTGGCCGCCTTTCTGGGAAAACAGCCGCGCCCCTGGCCTCAGGCCCTGCGCGCTTATCTTTTCGCCCGCAAGACGATGGATTCCGGCAAGTAGCGTTTCGGGAGTCGTTCGGGCGGCCGCAACGGCGGACGCCAGCGGTCGGACGAAATCCGTATCTTTTCCTTTGAATGCCGTGCGCTTCGCCATGCGGGCGAGAAGCGTTCGCCGGTTGTTGCGCGTCATCCATCCTTCGGAGAATTGTCCATGAACGCATGCAGCAAATGCGCCCTTGCGGGAGGTCTGTTGCTCCTGCTGTCGATGCTGCCCATAAGCCTGCCCGTCAGCCTTTCCGCCCGGCCCACGACCATGGGGCAGCTGGCGGCCATCAACAACAAGCTGACGAAAACCGATGTAGGCTACGGCGCCATCGAAGCCCTGTATCGTCCCCGTTACGATCGCGTGCTGGACGCCAACCTTACCCTGGAAGACGACGATATCGTCTTTATCGCGGAGTTGCCCGACGGGCCGCGCATCTATCCGCAGCGCGTCATGGTCTGGCATCAGGTCGTCAACGAGCTTGTGAACGGCGAATCCGTCGCCATTACCTACAGCCCCACCAGCGGCACGCTTGCCGTCTATGATACCCGCATGGGCGGCTTCAACCTGATGCTGGACGTGGAAGGCAGTCTTTTCGACGGCAATTCCATTCTCATCGACCGCAATACCGGCAGCCTCTGGCTTCAGGAACTGGGCATGGCCTTTGACGGCTCCCTTATGGGGCGCGGTCTTCCCCTGCTGCCCTGCTACTGGACGACCTGGGGCGCGGCAAAGCGCATTTACCCCAATGTGCCCGTTCTCGCGCCGCCGCCGGGGAGACGCCCCTACGGGCGGGACCCCTACGGGGAATATCGCAATCCGGATTCCTATTACCATAACGACGATCTGGCCTATCCCGTGCAGCGGCAGGACAGGCGCTTTCCGCCGAAGACCTCCATGTTCTGTCTGGAGATCAACGAGGTCGGGCTGGTGGCCGTCGACGTCAACTATGTGCGTCGCAACGGCGCCGTCAACTTTTTCATCGGCCCCAAGGCGCTGCTGGCCGTGCATGATCCGGCGCTGGACGTGATCCGCGTCTTTGACCGCCAGATCTGGAGCAAGCCGTTCCTGTTCCGCAAGGAAGCCGACGGGCGTCTGATCGATCTGACCACAAAGACGGAATGGGACTGCGCCACCGGCGTGGGCCTTGCCGGGCCGTTGCAGGGCGCGTCCATGCCCCAGTTGTACGGCATCTATTCCATGTGGTTCGCGTGGGCCAGCCTCAATCCCGAGACCAATTTCATTCCCGGCCCCGGCGAAGTGAGCGCCCATCTCCTTCAGACCGGCGAACCGCGCAACGTAAAGCCCCCGCTGGGATTCGGCGGCCCGACGACGCCCGTCCCCGGCCCGTCTTCGCGGCATCTGCCCGTAACGCAGCCTCGCGGCCCGCAGGAAACGCCCGCGCTGCCGGAGGCGCCCGCGGCCGCGCAACCCGTCGCGCCGCAGACCTCTTCCGGTTTTGTGGCGCCGCCCACGCCGGAACAGTCCGGCCTGTATGAAACCTATCCGGGTATGGCGACCGGCGGACTGGCCGTGCCGGAATACTCGGTTTCTGATCCCGCCAATCCTCCCGTGCCCCGCTTCACGCCTCCCGCGGCGGCGGGAATCAAATCCTCCACCAATGCGACGCGCAGCTCTCCCGGCGTGGAAAGTTCGTTCCGCGGCGGCGGAGCGACGACAAGGGAAAGCCGCTAGGCTCCCCGGACTCATTACGGCTTTCTTGAGGGGGAAGAAACCCCTTTTGCAAGAGACAAAAAGGGGTTTCTTCCCCCTCAAACTCCCCCATCTTCCCCAAAACCCGCGCATAATAGCGCTAACCTTCCGCGCGACGGCGCTTCTTGTCCTCGTACATGCGCGCGTCGGCGCACTGCAACAGAC
>CALUWU010000047.1 GCA_944324555.1 uncultured Desulfovibrio sp. | reverse complement strand
CGTTTACGGGCCGCCGGTAACAGAAATGCATGTGCCAGATCGAGATGCGCCTGTTAGGGCGCTGCTGGTAACAGAGCCTTACAGGCGCATATGAAGAACCACCGGCTTTGCCGGTGGGTTTCTTTTTGCGCTTTGGCCGCGACGCTTTCCACGCCGCAAGAAAGCGCGCCGGCTCACCTCGCGCAAGCGCTTCGCCTTGCCGGAGACACGGCAAAGCGCCCCGCCCCCCTGCCCAAGAAGGACGCCGGGCGTTTCGTCCTCCGCCGGCGGCGCGGGCCGCGTCCAGCCGCCGAACAGGGGCGTTCCCCGAGCCGTCAGGCTTTCCCGAGAAAGAGAAACAAAATTTTTTTCAAGACCTTGCAAAGATATTTTCAAAACCGGGACGTTTTTTCTTCGCTTGCAAAATAAAAACAATGGATTCGCCTTGTTATAAAATTCTCTGCCAGGATTTCCCGTGCGTTTCCGACCTTTTGCGAGCGGGAAAGCGCCTTGACGTACCGCCGTGTGAGGTATACGCTCCCAGTAGTCTGTGTGATAGGCTCCACCTTGGAGTCTCGGTACGCCGGGGCGCGCGCTTCTGGCGGTAGGGTAAATGTTCTGCATGCAAAAGGACAAGCACATGAGGAACAGCAAAACACTGCTCAGGACTGCGGCGAGCGTCGTGGTCGGCGCGGCATGCTTCCTGCTTGGCGCAGGCGCCGCGCTTGCCGACGAAGGCAGTTCGGCCGGGCCTGCGGCGCTGACCATGTTCCCGGTCAGCGAAAAGGCCAATCCGGCCAACGCCAACATGAAGCCCGTGATATTTAATCACGCCATCCATGAAGGCAAGATTGAAGACTGCACGACCTGTCACCATACGGGCGATCCCGTGGCCTGTACCACCTGCCATACGGTGGAAGGCAAGGCGGAAGGCAAGTTCATCACTCTCGAACGCGCCATGCACGCCACCAACATCAAAAAGCGCCCCGAAGGCGAAGTTACCCCCCAGAGCTGCGTAAGCTGTCACGAAGCGCGCTACAAGAACAGCCGCAAGTGCTCCGGCTGTCATGCAATCATCAAGCCCCAGCGCGACGCCCAGTGGTGCGCCACCTGCCATAACGCCGACGTTACCCCGGCGGAACTGGCCAAGGGCCGCGCCGACAAGTACACGCTGGACGTCCGCGGCGAACTGGCGCAGCGCACGCTCAAGAAGAGCGTTCCCACCGAGCTGCTGACGCCCATGGACGGCCCCCTGACCGTCTACATCGACGATCTTTCCGACAAGTATGAAGGCAACCGCTTCAATCACCGCCGCCACGTGGCGTCCCTGATGGATCGCATCAAGGACAACAAGCTGGCCGCCGCCTTCCATAACAACCCCGAAACCCTCTGCGCGACCTGCCACCATCGCAGCCCGCTTTCCAAGACGCCCCCCAAGTGCGGCAACTGCCACAGCAAGGAAATCAATCCCGCCGCTCCTGAACGTCCGACCCTCAAGGCCGCCTATCACCTCCAGTGCATGGGCTGCCACGAAGGCATGAACGTGGCTCGCCCGCAGAAGACCTCGTGCGTCACCTGCCACAAGGTAAAGACCGCCGAGTAAGGGGATGAACATATGAACCGCAGAAAATTCCTCACCATTCTTGGAAGCGCCGGCGTCGTTTCCGCCCTGGGCACCGCCAAGGTAGCCAAGGCCGGAGCCACGCATACCTTCCCCTACTATGACAACAGCTACGGCGTTCTGCACGACACCTCGCGCTGCATCGGCTGCCGCAGCTGCGAAGAAGCCTGCAACAAGATCAACAAGCTGCCCAAGCCCGATCGCCCGTTTGACGATCTGTCCGTCATGGACAAGAAGCGCCGCACCACGGCGTATCAGTGGACGGTGGTCAACAAGTATGAACTGGGCGGCAAGGAAGTCTTCCGCAAGACCCAGTGCTTCCACTGCAACGATCCGGCCTGCGCTTCCGCCTGCTTCGCCAAGTGCTTTTCCAAGCAGCCCGACGGCAGCGTCGCCTATGACGGTTCCCAGTGCGTGGGCTGCCGTTACTGCATGATCGCCTGCCCCTTCTACGTGCCGGGCTTCCAGTACGACGAGGCCTTTGATCCGCTGGTGCAGAAGTGCACCTTCTGCGAAACCACGCGCCTGCAAAAGGGTCTGCTTCCCGCCTGCGTCGAAGCCTGCCCCGTGGACGCCCTGACCTTCGGCCGTCGCGGCGATCTCATCAAGCTGGCCCGCAAGCGTATCGCCGACAACCCCGGCAAGTACGTGGATTACATCTACGGCGAGCACGACGCCGGCGGCACGGCCTGGATGGTGCTGGCGCCCGCGCCCGACGCGGCGGCCGCCATCCCCACGGCCAACCCTGTCGACGCCGGCCACACCTTTGAAAAAATCGGCCTCGACACCCATCTGGGCAACCGCCCCATGGGCGAATACACCTACGGCGCTCTGGGTACCGTGCCCATGATCATCGCCTTCTGGCCGCTGCTCTTCGGCGGCGCCTACGCCATGACCAAGCGTCGCGAAGCCATGCACAAGGCCGAAACGGAAACCGTCATCAAGACCGCAAGGGAAGATGTGGCGACCGCCATGGACGCCGCCGTGCGCACCATTGAACAGCAGCAGGGCCAGCAGGCCGCAGACGAGGCCCGCAAGGCCATGGTCGAGGCGCTCAAGGCCCGCGAAGCCCTGAAGGCCGACGAACACGGCGCGCATGGGGAGGGTAAGTAAATGGAAAATCACAGCATTGTCATTCCTACCAAGGATAAAATGCTCAACCTCGGCGAGTTTTCGCTGAAGCGTCCGGGCAACATGATCACGGCCGTCATCCTTGTGGTGGGCTTTGTTCTGACGGTGATCCGCTTCACCCAGGGCATCGGCTCCATCACCAATCTTGACGACAACGCCCCCTGGGGCATGTGGATTGGTTTCGACCTGCTCTGCGGCGTGTGCCTTGCCGCCGGCGGCTACTTCACCACGGTGGCCTGCTACGTCATGGGCATGAAGCACTTCCACTCCGCCGTGCGTCCGGCCATCACCACGGCCTTCCTCGGCTATGCCTTCGTGGTCTTCGCGCTGCTGTACGACCTTGGTCATCCGCTGCGCCTGCCCTACATGTTCTTCTTCCCCGGCACGACCTCCGTACTCTTTGAAGTCGGCCTGTGCGTGGCAACCTACCTCACGGTGCTCTTCATCGAGTTCTCCGTGGCGCCCATGGAATGGCTCTCCCAGAAGTTCCCCTTCCTCATCAAGTGGCGCAAGATCGTCGTCCGCTGCACCATCATTCTGACCATCTTCGGCGTGTGCCTCTCCACCCTGCACCAGTCTTCGCTGGGTTCGCTCTACCTCATCGCTCCCGGCAAGCTGCATCCGCTGTGGTACTCGCCCTTCCTGCCCATGTTCTTCTTTGTGAGCTCCATGGCCGCGGGCGCCTCGATGGTCATCTTTGAAGGCATGTGGGCCCACAAGGGCGTGCATCACTACATGGACGCCACGCACCTGCGCGAAGCCGACGAAGTGGTCTTCAGCTTCTCCAAGGCCGCCGCGTTCATCCTCATCAGCTATTTCATGCTGAAGTTCATCGACATGCTGGTTCAGGCCAACCTGCCCTACCTCTGCACCGGTTACGGCGCGTGGTGGCTGGTGGAAATGCTCGGCTTCGTGCTGCTGCCGGCCCTGCTCTATGCCAAGGGTTCGCGTGACCGCAACGTGTCCCTGTGCCGCCTTGCCTCCTGCAATGCCGTGCTCGGTATCGTGCTGAACCGCTTCAACGTGTCCATGATCGCCTTCAACTACAACATTCCCGCCGCCGAGCGCTATGTGCCCAGCATCTGGGAAGTGTGCATCTCCATCTTCGTGGTGACGCTGATCGTGACCGTGTACCGCTTCATCGTCTACCACATGCCGGTGCTCTACGAACACCCCAACTTCAAGGACGCCCACTAGGCCTGACAGGAGCTCATTATGGACTTCCATACCTTCTATGACTACTTCCTGTATACGAAGAGCTGGGCCTATGTGATGATGTTC
>CALUWU010000046.1 GCA_944324555.1 uncultured Desulfovibrio sp. | reverse complement strand
TCAGAGCAATATCCTTTGAAAGTTAGCTCATTAACGCCAATAGCGCTGGCAATGCCATAGGTTTTACCCGTCAGGCGCTTACTGGCTGCTTTAACCCGTTCAAATAGCTTTGAATCTAGTCTATTTTCCATTTTCTACTACTTTTTTCTTGTAACAGACTAGAATCTAGTCTACAAAAAGAAAGCCAACAAACATTGAGCTGCTTTTCTCAGGCCATAGAATACAGGTCACTAAATACCAGAAGGAAAATGTGATGACAAGCAAGTTGACTCCACGACAGCAAGAGCTGCGACAATGGCTGCTGGATCACGATGTTACCTATCCGGCCCTTGGGGCGGCGCTGGGGCTGTCCTTGTCCCGCACCAAGCGGTTGATTCGGGATGAGTATATTTCGACGGATATACATGGGCGCTTGTGCGCTCTTGGCATTCCCGTGGAACTGCTACCTCCGGCGTTGGACAAGAAACGCGGCCCCAAGCCCAAGGTGCCCCGTTTTCCGGGGCTGGCGGACGCTGCAACTACCATATCACCCCGGCAGGACGAGAATCCTGCGACGGACGAAGGGAGTTTCGCATGAGTGAATTGCGTGAACTATGCCGAAGAGCCGTGAAACATGCCCCCAACGGGCTGTCTGCCGAGGCCGTGGCCGAGCGGGTTGGCATACGTTACAGCACGCTGCTTTCCCAGCTTTCCGGGCACGACGCCCACAAGCTCGGCGCGGATCTGCTCGTTCCCATCATGGTCGCCACGGGCTGCCGCGCGCCTATCAGGCATATGGCGGCGGAACTTGGCGGCGTCTTTGTGGAGCTGCCGCCGGTCAGCGCGCTGAATGACGCCGTGACGCAGAGCCTCGTGGCCAGCGTGCGCGAGTTTGGCGAGTTTGCCGCGCAGGTGGCGCAGTCCATCGACGACGGCGTAATCCGTCGGGATGAGCTGGATCGCATTTTTGCGGACGGGCTGGACGCCGTTGCCGCCATTCTTCAGGTCATCAGGCGCGCCGAACGCTTCAGCGCGCAAAAACATACAAAGGAGGACGCATGATCCCCAAAACAGAAAAGGCCCCGACGATGGGCAAGATCGTCGAGGCCGCACACAAAAAAAGAATGACAGGGATTGTCTACACCGGGACGGGAACGGATGTCAACGCCGGGCGCTGCATCCGCTGGCTTGTTCGGGACGGCAACGGCCGCCGGACCGTCGTCACCACGCACAGGGGCATGCTTTCCCTGCTGCGGGAAGGGTTTCTTGCGGGAGGGATCTAGCCATGTCCGCCACGTTGATCGACAGGGCCGCCCATGCGCTGCGGCCGGAACGTGTCCGGCATCTTGTGGAAGCGAATTGCCGCAGGATGGATGAGATTCTGCACAAGCATGCCGCGGGCCGTCTGCCTGATGACGCCGTGGCGCTCCGTCTGGCGGCGCTGGAAAATGCTCTGGCCGTCCTTCGCCGCCAGCTGGGCGATGCGATTGTGGATGGTTGCGGGCCCGAGGCCCTGCGCGACATCGAGCGCGAAATGGCGCAGGCGGAAGCAGGCTTTTTCGTGCCGTCGGGCTGGCGTCGGGTCGCTCCGCCCCGCTTCAAGAAGGACTACCGGGACAGGCACGTCATGGCGGAGGATTTTTCCCGCGTACACTGGGGAGATAAGAAAGTTCCTCCGAATGGGGCCGTCTGCCTTCTGGAGCGGCGTTACGCCGAAGGAGCGGGGCAGGAGTTCCAGCTGCTTCTGAGCTGGCATTGCCCGTATTGCGGGTTGTACAGCCGCGTCAGCGTGCCTGAATCATGGATTGAGGACGGCAGGCTCGTCTTTGTGGAACGGGAGGTGAGCGATGGCGACCGTGCATGAGAGTTCGCAGGATTTCATGAAAATGGAACCGATTGACGCCGAGGCAATCCGCCGCATTCTGGACAGGGTCGCCCGCACTATGGGGGAGAATCTGCCGGAGAACCCCACGTTCTTTTGTAGCGTGAATATCGTCATGGACAAAAGCGGCACGCATAAAATGGGGCTTGTCATGCAGGGCGGGACATCCCCGCGCGAAATGGCGAACTGCATGCTGCGGGTATCGGAGCAGGTGATGGAAAAACTGCTGACCGCAGGCGTGCCTGATGGCGTGACCGTCCAGTAGCAGCGGGAGAGGGTGGGCCGCGCATACCCGCAAGCACGCGGAAATCGAGGTGTGCCGTGGAAGCAGTTTTTTGTCCGCGTCTGCACAAAAAGATTACGCCCGAGGCGTGCAGCGCCCTTGTCTGCGCGCTGGCCACGTCGGAGGACTTGCGCCGCTGCCTGCATTGCCGGCAGGGGCGGGAACTGGCCGCCTCCTGCCCCTTTGACGACCGGCGCCGCGCCGCGCGGTATGCCGCCCGGCATACGGAAGAATGCCTGCGGGCCGCCCTGCGCTATGTGTCGCCCCGTTATGCTCGGGACAGAGCGTTCGGCATCCGTTTTTTGAATGTCGTGGCAGAGAAGCGATGCGGCTGGAACGGGCATCCCGAAACGCTGGCCAGAGCGGCAATGGCTGTGGGGCTGACCGTGCAAGAGCGCCCGTGGTCCATTGTGCGAGACAAGGCCTTGCAGGATTTCATTCTTTAAAGGAGTGGGATATGGAGCAGAAATTTCCCCCGGCGCCGCCGTTGACAGATCTTGCCCCCTATCTGGAGCTGCTGCCCCCTATTATTGCCCGCAAGCGCGTGGCGTATTTTACAGGCGGCGCTATCAGCTCCAAAAAGCTGGCCAATGACGACTCCCGCAGCAAGGGGCCGCTCGTGCGCCAGATGATAGGGGATTCTGTCGTGTATCCGACGCCGTTTTTTCTTGCCTATTTGGAAAGTCTCGGCGTCAGAACAATAGTCGTGCCCCGCCTTTGATCGCGGGGTGGATGCTTGCAGGCGCCGGAACGCTTTCAGAAAGAAAGCGTTCCGGCCTGCCGGGCCAGCGCAATACGCGCCTGCGCCTGTTCGCGCTTGGCCCGATCGCAAAGATGCAGATAAATTTCCGTTGTGGTTACGGACGTATGCCCCAGCAACTCTTTCAGGGTATAGATGTCCACCCCGGCTTCCAGCATGCGCGTGGCAAAGGTATGCCGGAGCGTGTGCCAGACCACCATGTTGCGTGGATCGTCCACGCCGTCGTTGAAGCCGAGCTTTTTCATGATGCGTCGCATGGCCCGGCTCAGGCCGTTGACATCCCGGGCGCGGCCGCCCGCCCCCGGAAAAAGGTAAGGGCCCAGGCCTGGCGCGGCCAGACGGCGACGCAGCATTGCAAGCGCCTCGGGGAAGAGCTGCCCGGCAAAGACAAGCCGCGATGCGCCCCCCTTGGTGCTGCTGTTGGCGCGAGAACCCTTGTAGATGCGAATGGCTCCGCTTTCGGGATCGCAGGACTCGCGCAACAGGTGGACAAGCTCCCCGGCGCGCGGGCCGCAGTCCAGCGAAAGCAGAATCATGTCGTGCAGCTCGTCGCAGGCGGCGCGTTGGCTTCTGTGTGAGAGCAGGGCGGTAATCTCCGCGTCGTTGAGAATGCGCAGCCGGCGGGCGTCGCTTTTGGGGATGCGGACGCCGCGTCCCCGCCGTCTCAGGACGGCCGGATTTGCTCCGCTGAACAGCATGAGGCTCGCGTCATGCGGGGAGGGCGTTTCCAGTGCAAAATTGTAGACCTCGCGCACTGTCTTCAGGATATGAAGGACCGTTTGAGGCGCGAGGGTGGCATCCGGGTTGTTCTTGTTGCGGCCGGTAAGAGGCCGCTTGGCTGCGACGGTTTGTCGCAATGCCTCCACGTCCGCGGGCGTGATGTCCGTAGCGGCGCGGTGGCCAAGAATCGGTAAAATATGCAGGTCCAGAGCCTGATCAATGGCCCCATGACTGACTCGATGTTCTCTTGCCCATACGCGGTAGAGTTCCGCAAGCTCGCCGAAGGTTATGCGTTGGAGCTTCGCATGACCGGCCGTGCGTTCCTCCTCACGACGCGCGGCTTCGGCCATGGCGCGCTTTTCCCGCAGGGACTGGGGACGTTTGCCAAGGCGGATATTTTCTTTCAGCTCCCGGAGCAGAGAAACGGCTTTTTCTGTCGTCCATCCTTCGGAAGCCCAGCCGAGGGCCTCCAAAGTGCGCTTGCCCTGACCGCTGCGATAGCGTATCGCTATGTAGCGATCGGGACGCTTGCCGTTTTTTCTTGTCGGGTGTTCTCTGTAAATGACACCCTCCTTGCCTTGGATTCTGTTCCAGGGCAGCTGTGCCATCGAAAGGTTCTCTTCCTTGGTGCCCATATGGTGCCCACCTCCATAGCAATTCCGGGAATTACAGGGAACAGTGTATCTGCTCTCTGCATGTTTTTTCAAGGAGTTGAGTATCACAGGGATACGCAAGGATGGAATGAAATTTCTCTCCTAAGCTGTAGGCCACAGGTTCGATTCCTGTCGGGCGCACCAATTTTTTCAGGACGTTACATGCAATTGCATGTCGCGTCCTGTTTTTGTTTCCGCGCAAATTTTCTTTTGTGGCGCCCATATGGCGCCTACCCTTCCGAAAAAAGCCCGCAAGAGAGTCCCTTTTTTCCGGCAAAAGCATCTGCTATTCCGGCCATGTCGCATTGTGGCAAAGCGTTTTTCCGGGAGGGCCGGGCGTGGACCAGCCTGGCGGCTTTTTTATCCCGCCTCTGCATTGTTTCCGTATGCGCTTGTCAATTTTTGTAAAGGGATGCGCGCGTTTCATACAAGAAAATCCCCTCCGAAGCTGTCGAAGGGGATACTTGCCGAGGGCTGCGAATCAGGACAGGGGTGGGGGCTACTCCAGCGGCATCCCCTGCTTGTGCGTATATGCCTGAAAAATGGCGTTATCGTCGCTCATGTAATACCGTTTGGATAATCCCTGTTCGACCATGGCCTTGACAAGATGCTTGCAGAGGCGACGCGAATCAAGGGCGTCGTATTCCGCGCGCGCGACCGTCCAGTCCAGACAACTGCACCGAACCTCGCGCGTGTCTACCAGATAGCTTTCATCCGGGTAGCGAAAGCTTGCAATCTGGCACTCCCGTCCTTCCGGGCAGGGGTAAAAACGGCCGCCCCTTGGGTAACTGCATTCCGCACCTTCAATGTACGGACATTCGCAGTTGAAGAGATAGGGGCAGAGTTCCGGCGTTTTTTTCGCCAGCAGGGCGCAGTGGATATCCAGTTCCTCCAGATCGTCCGGAGGGGGCGTGCGAAGAATGCGGACAAAGTAATAAAGGCCATAGAGACCGGCCAGCGGCGGCAGAAAGGCAAGCCAGGGCGCATAGGCCATGAAGGGAATGGCCCACAGGAAGATTTCCAGCGTGACGCAGGCGGAAAAACCCAGCGCCAAGCCGTGAGTCTGACGGCCGGGGTCCGCCCACCAGAGGACGCTGCGCGGGAAGACAAGGCCGGAGATACTCCACAGACAGCCGAGAAAGACAAGAGTGGCAAGTGTTTCAACCATGAAAAGCCTCTGTAGGGGAAACGGGGGAAAGCATCAGGAGACGAATGCGAGGAATGAACGCGTCCTCATACGACGCGTCCGAACCATCTCACGCGTCCGTAGATGCGGAAGGCTTCCAGATCGTCGCCTTCCACCGACATGGAGGCATAGTTGGGATTTTGGGAAACCAGCAGCCACCCCCGCAGACTTTTTTGCAGCCGTTTGACAAGAAGTTCTTCTCCCAGGCCGACAAGAAATATTTTGCCGTCCTGCGGCTTGCGGACGGATGTATCAACCAGAATGGCGTCGCCGTCGCTGATCAGCGGTTCCATTGAATCGCCGATGACGTCCAGCAGGATGGCGTCCTTGGCCTGAACGGCAATGCCGTGCAGGAAGGCGTGACTGAAGGCGTAGAAGCCAAGCACGGCGTCGGTCGTGATCAGGGAGCTTCCGGCGCCGGCCTTTGCTTTCACTTTTGGTATCATGGCGTACTGCGTCACATCCACAGCCGGTTGCGAAAGACCGATACCGAGCAGATCAAATACCTTGCCCAGTTCGCTGAGAGAGGGCTTGCGCTCTCCCGATATCCAGCGCCCGAGCGTGACGGGATTGACGCCCGTCATTTCCGCCAGTTTCGCGGTGCTGCCGACGCTGTTGCGCGCGTTGACCAGGGTTTCGATGGCAAGATCAAAAAAAGTTTTCATGGAAGGAAAATACCATTTGGTTTCTTTAAAGACAAATACTTTTTTCCTGCCCGGTAGGTAAGGCGTCGCGTCGCGAACTCGCGGACCGACCGCGCGAGGCGCGGCGTTTTCCCGGCGAGAGCATTCTTTTGCTTGACGGAATGCGCGCTATTGATGACAACTTTCCTTGGGCAATGTCGTCCGTTTCGGGTTCCAAAGTCATCTTTTTGCAGGTCGTCATGAAATTTATTACTTCTCAGATATCGCTGTTCATGCAGCAGCGCAGCATACGACGGAATATGGGATTCCTGTTGCGCTTTATTTTCATGCTGCTGTCTCTGGTTGCCATATACAGTATTCTTTTTCATTATATAATGGAATATGAACAACGTTCCTATTCCTGGATTACGGGCGTCTACTGGACGCTGACAGTCATGTCGACGCTGGGGTTTGGGGACATAACCTTTACTTCGGATCTGGGGCGACTGTTTTCAATCATCGTGCTGCTTTCAGGCGTTTTCCTGCTCCTGATCATGCTGCCGTTTACCTTCATTCAGTTCTTTTATGCGCCCTGGCTTGAGGCGCAGAAAAAGGGGCATACGCCGCGCTCTCTTCCTGCCGACGTCAAGGGGCATATCATTGTCGTCAGCCCGGACCCCATTGCCTTGAACCTTGTCGATGATCTTAAAAATTATGGCGCCCGTTGCGTTCTGCTCAGCCACGACAGTCAGACCACGCTGGATTTGCTGGATCAGGGATACGAAGCTGTCGCCGGCGAACATGACTCCGGCGACGTATACCGAAAATTGCGTATTTCAGCCGCCGCCATGCTGGTCGTGCTGGACAGCGACGTGCGTAATACGAATATTGTCTTTACGGTTCGCGATGTGGACGGCCGCGTGCCGATCGTCGCCGGCGTGCAAAGCGACGACGCCATTGACATCCTTCAGCTGGCCGGATGCAGTCATGTCTTTCAGTTCCACAAGCTGCTGGGGGAAGCGCTTGCCCGGCGCGTGCTCAACGGAGAGGCGCGTTCCAGTATTATAAGCCGCTTCAATGATCTGGCTGTGGCGGAAGCCCCGGTCATGCGTACGAGTCTTGTCGGAAAATCGTTGAGCGAAAGCGGTTTGCGCCAGCTCACGGGGGCCAACGTCGTTGGTTTGCAGGAGCGGGGAAAGTTCGTCCTGCCTACGGCGGACACCAGATTTACCAGTACCATGGTCATGGTCATCGCCGGGACGGAAGAGCAGATTGAATCCGTCAATCATCTTCTGGCGTCTGGGAGGGGGAGTTGTTCGGTAAATGAGGACGCGCCGGTCCTGATTCTCGGATGCGGGCGCGTTGGCCTTGCCGCCGCCCGTCACCTTGAGGCCAGAGGGCGGCAGTATCGTGTTGTGGACAAGAAGATAAAGAGGGAGATCCCCCAGGATCGCATGATTGTGGGCGACGCCGCTGATATTGATGTGCTTGAAAAGGCGGGCATGCGGAACGCGCCGTCCGTTATCATCACAACGCACGACGACGATACCAATATTTATCTGACGCTCTATTGCCGCAGACTTCGCGAAGATATACAGATTATCAGCAGGGCGACGCTTGATCGAAATGTCGGAATCCTTCACGCCGCAGGCGCGGATCTTGTTCTGTCTCTGGCTTCAATGGTAACGAGCAGCATCATCAATTTGCTGGCCCCCGGAAAAGTGACCATGATCAATGAAGGGTTGAATATTTTCCGAAACTCTGTAAGCCAGAGTCTTGACAAGAAAGTCCTCATGTCAAGCGGTATTCGCAGAAAAACGCATTGCAGCGTTGTGGCCTTACGTGATCTCGATGGAAAATTGCATATCAACCCGGATCCAAAGCATGTTTTTGCGCGCGGGGAAGAATTGTATCTTATTGGCGATTCGCGCGCGGAAAAGACGTTTTATGAAACTTTTTGCAAGAATGAAGCCTTGACTGACGCTGAGTAATATGGCTGTACTTTCCAGTACTCGATAAACTGCGCAGCTTGCCGCAAACGGCGCGCTTCCGATGCGAAGCGGAATGCCCAGAAGCCAAGGCGCAGTCCCCGGGGAAAGGCGTGCGATCTCGGGCGATCCTCCGGGATAGAGCGATTTCTTTTGACCTGCCGCAACCTTCCTTTCCCGGTTGCATTCCTGTCGCTGCGGGAATATCTTGCGATCCTTTCAGAAACGCAAACAAAAAGGAACGCGAGGTTGCCATGCGGGATTTTCATCAGTTTATTCACGGTTTTTCAAATTTTCGCAGCTTTTATTATGACGCCGAGAATGATTTGTACGACATCCTGCGTCAGGGGCAGAATCCCCATGCCCTGGTGATAGCCTGCTCGGATTCTCGCGTTGATCCGGCGATTCTCATGGGGTGCAATCCCGGCGATATCTTTGTCGTACGCAATATTGCCAACCTCGTGCCCCACAAGGATCATGCGGGTTCCCCCGACGCCGTTGCCTCGGCATTGGAGTACGGCGTGCGTCATCTGAAAGTGGAGCATGTCATTGTTCTCGGGCATTCGGACTGCGGCGGTATCCACGCCCTGTTGGACCCATCGCTGACAGCTGGCGACAGCTATGTGCCGATGTGGGTTTCTTTGGCCGCGCCGGCCCTGCAAAGGCTGAATCAGGATATTCTCGACGAGGACATGGAGACGCAGCGTCGTCACTGCGAAGAGGCGGCTGTTCTTCAGTCGGTGGAAAATCTGCTTTCCTATCCCTGGATTCGAGAACGCGTCGCCGCGCGCAAGCTTTCGCTCCATGCCTGGTACTTCGATATGCATTCCATGTCGTTGCTCGCATATTTCCATGAGAAGGAAAACTTTGAGCCTCTGGCGGATCATCTGCACTATCGGCATTCCTGATTTTTTGCATTCGCGCTGAGAGCGGGAGATCCGCGTCAGTATTGCGCCGGTTCGCGCGGATCGACGTTAACGTCCCGCGCGAACCGGTCGCGTTATTTATGGGAAAAAGATTTTTAAATTCTAAATCAAGTATGTTGATATATAAATTTTTCTATTGAAATATACTGTTATTTTATATAGGGTTGTGCGAGGAGGTTCTTATGAAGAAAATCTTTGCCGTCGCGCTGTTCTGTTCCGTCCTTATCGCACCCGGAGCTGTCTGGAGCTATGGAAACGACGTGCGCGTCAGAGGCTACACGCGCGGCGACGGCGTCTACGTGCAGCCCCATTACCGTACCGCTCCGGATTCTACCCGGAACAACAACTATAGCACCTACGGAAATCGTAATCCCTATACTGGGAAGCGCGGTTATAAGCCCAGAGACGGCGGCGCGTCGGGATGGATACATGGAGGGAATGGCCTCGGCCGCGCACGGCGCGTTCCGGGCTGGTAAGGCCGGGGACGACGACGGATCGTAATCACGGCGGAAGGAAAAACAGGAGAGGACCGCAGTGCCGGCGATACGTCCCCCTGTACCCGTCAGGGGAATAAAGGCAGCTGTCCTATGCGCTTCCCATGTTTCCAGTCTGGCGTCGCCGTCGGCGTGGACCTGCATGTAGCGTCGTATGGCCGCGCCGTCGAAGCCGGGAAAGCTCGTCAGATCAAGCAGGTCCTTGTCCGTATACAGATGCAGCTGCCAGATGTGGCGCAGTTCTTCCGGCACGCGGGCGTCGGGATCGGGGAACAGATCCCAGATGGATACCGCCTCGTGATAGGGGCGCAGAAACTCTCCGTCGGACTGTTCGCGCCAGACGAAGGAACCGTTTTCGTCCTTTCCGGCCTCGTAGCGCCGCCGGGTCGCCCGTTCCACCAGCGGCCCCTTGATGACGCCCATGCCGTAGAGACAGGCCGAGGTCACGACGGCGCGGCAGTTCTGCTGCCAGCTTGGGCGGCGCTGCCCGTTGGCGTTGCATTCCTTGAGCTGGTCGTCGATGACGGTTTCCATGCGCGCCGCCCGGGCCTGCGCCGCGCGCTGGCGGTTGGCGGGCGTGTTCAGATTCTGGAAAGCCTCTCGCCGCGCGCCCTCCATGAGCTTCCGCATGGCCAGATCGTCGGGAACAATGTTCTTCCGCGTCAGCTGCGTCAGCCGCTCATTCAGGAGCGCCTGCGCCTGCGCCTGAATCTCCGCGTCAAGCTCCTGCTCCAGAATTTCCTGCGGCAGATCCGGATCGGGCGTGGGGGTAATGCTCCAGTTCTTGGCGCGCTGCGGAAAGAGCAGATCCATGAGGCGCGCGGTCATGGTGTTCACCTTGGCCGTGGTCATGCGATAATAGACCGAGGACTTGCGCGATTCCTTCAGGCGCGTCGCCACGGTCGCGGGGTAAAAGCCCTTGTAGGCCGTCAGATCCTGAAGCCAGCGCTCGCTGTACAGGCTGCGCGCGGTTTCCGCCGCCCTGTATTCCTTCAGCAGTCGCGCGCCGAGAACGGCGGCGTCCAGAGGCGGGCGTTCAACGTCGTGTTCCGTCATTTCCCGCCTCCGCTGCCGCCGATTCCCAGCGCCGCATAAATCTGCGGGCCGAAGGTCGCCCACATCCATCCCAGCGCGGCTCCAGCGGTCGTCAGAACCGCGCCGGCCCAGCGGAGAGCGCGCCGCAGGCCGCGGGCTTCCGCTTCCTGCGCGGCCAGATGCGCTTCTATGGCCGCGGTGCGCTCGTCCAGCTCGTTCAGCTCGTCGCGCAGTTCGCTGGCAAGCCCGTCAATGGCGCGCCGTATGGCCGCGGCTTCGTCGCGCAGCTCGTTCTTGATGCCTGTTGCGCCTTCTTCCAGTCCTTCAATCTTCGTCAGCACCTGTCCGATCTGCATGCCGAGGGTATAGAGATGCTGTTCGATGATGCTGCTTCCCTGCGGCGGCGCCTGTTTGGCGGGCTGCTCCCACTGGTGAAGTCTGCGGCGATCCGGAGACATGCCTACGCGCCTCCCGCGGCGGTAAGCGCCGCGCCGATGGTCGCAAGGTCAAGGGGCGGAAAGCCGTATTCGGGAAAATGAAAGTTGAGAACGGGCCAGATGATGAAATGATACAGGGCCAGAAAGGCCAGAAGAACGGCCAGTGCCGCGGGCAGGGGGCGGGCCTGTCTGCGCTCCCCCGGAGCGCCGTCGTCCTTCACCTCGACGACGCGGCGAAAGAACAGGCTGGAGACGGCGGCCGCAAGAGCGGGAAGAAGAGGCAGGGCCATTACAGGACCTCCGCAAGAATGTCGCCTTCCCGGCGCCTGCGGGAGGCATAGCGCCGGAAGCCGGTACGCAGTTCGTGAACGGCCGCCTGCCAGTCGGCGCGGCAAAGATGAGCAAAGACGGTCGGATATCCGGGATGCCCGCCGGAAGGGAAAGGGGAGCCGAGCTGATAGAAAAGGGAGGTCAGCACGGCCTGCGCCTGCGCGGGAATAGCGGCGAAGGGCTGTTCCGCATGACGGTCATAGAGGGCGGCAGCCCGCCGGATGTAATCGACATGCACGGCCCTGTTGAGGGCGGCGCACTGCTCCTCGCTGATGGAGAGCGGAGCGGCGGCAAGGGCCCGCATGGCTGCCACGCGCTTCTTGCCGATGTAGGGGCGGAACAGGGTACGCAGCTCGCCGGCAAGTCCCATGCGCTCCAGCGACGCGTCGTCCTGCTGTCCGAGGTCGAGGCCGGCGCCAATGGTAACGCCGGAAGCGCCCAGAGGTGAGCCGAAGTCGGCGGCGTTGCCGCGCCCGAAGAAATTTTTCCTCTGGCAGGGCACATAGCCTTCGCGCATGACGCCCTCGAAACGGGCGAGAATGTCGGAAATAAAGTCGCTGTGAATGGGCATGACGCGCGCCTCCGAAGTTTCGGAGAGCGTAGCACGGGTTTTCGGGAAAAGGATCTCAGGACTATCCCAGTCCATCTCAGGCATATCTCAGGGGGGATTGACAGCTTTTGGAAGTCGTCTGTATTTTCTGTTTGACAGTAAACGGAGAACGGCAAGAATGATTGCGGATTTTCGCTGTAAGCATACCCGGGCCCTGTTTGAGGGAGAGACTCCGGCGCGCTTCCGGGCCATTGCCGCCGTGGCCCTGCGAAAGCTGGATATGCTCGACGCGGCAACGCAGCTGGAAGATTTGCGTATACCTCCGGCCAATCGTCTTGAAGCTCTCAAGGGAGATCGCGCCGGTCAGTACAGCATTCGCATCAACGACCAGTGGCGAATCTGTTTCGAGTGGCGGCAGGGCCGCGCCTGGCGTGTCGAGATAGTGGATTACCATTAAAGGAGAATGTCATGCGCATTCGCACGCATCCGGGGGAGATTCTTCTGGAAGAATTTTTGAAGCCGTATCATGTGACGCCGCACGCGCTGGCGCTGGCGCTGGGCGTGCCGCCGACACGGATAGCGGATATTGTGCATGGCCGCCGGGGCGTCAGTACGGACACGGCCGCCCGTCTGGCGCGCTACTTCGGGACGAGCGCGGAGTTCTGGTGCAACTTGCAGACGGCCTATGACTTGTCCATCATTGAGCGCGACAAGCAGGAGGAACTGGCGCGCATTGTCCCCCTGCCTGTCTCGGCCTGAACGCCGTTGCCGAAGCGTTCCCGCCAGAATTGCAGGCGGGCGGCTTCGGCGCTGTATCTGGTCTTGCGCCCCTGTCCTTCCACGGCAATGGGCGCTCCCTGTTCCGCCCATGTCCGCACGGTTTTCTGACTGACGCCCATGGCTTCGCAGATTTCGCTCATGGAGCGCAGGATATGCGGCGCATAGATGACCTGCTCCCTGTTTTCCATCTCAATACCCTCCCAGCGCATCGGCGGGGCCGCCGGGCAGATGCGGGCGCGCGCCCCATTCCTTCATGGGTTGCATGTCCAGAGCTTCCACGGCCCACGCCAGAGCGCAGAGGCCGGGCCACTGGAGCATGGCCGACTGCGGCGAAACGTCGTCCCTGTCCGCCAGGGCGACGTCGGCCGGCAGACGGGAGGACGCGTCGAGAAAGAGCGTCTTGCCGTCCTTTACGCGGGCATGCAGCAGCGAGAGGTAGTAGGGCAGCAGTCCTTCCCCGCGTCCATGCCAGGCAAGGGGCGGCTCGGTACGCAGGGGGACGCGCCGTTCCTCGCGGCGCGCGTCGTTGTCCGCGTCCACGAGGGCGATGCGGGGATCGTCTTCCGGGGTGATGATGCGCCGCGCGCAGCACAGGCGCAGGGCGCGTTCTGCCGCTTCAAGCAGCCGCGCGGGGCTTTCGCTCCACTCCTCGAACAGCAGCAGGATATGCCGCCGCTCTCCCAGCACGGTGGGCGCATGGCGCATTTCTCCCAGCGCGACGACGCAGCCCGGCAGAGGCGGCCACGGCCAGCACAG
>CALUWU010000045.1 GCA_944324555.1 uncultured Desulfovibrio sp. | reverse complement strand
CCGCCTGCGGCTGCGGCGTCGGCATGGGTCTCGGTCTGAAGGGCGCCAGCGAAGGCATCGCTCGCAACCCCGACGTGAGCGGCAAGGTGACCGGTACCATGATTCTGGCCTTCGCCTTCATCGAATCCCTGGCCATTTACGCCCTGGTCGTGAGCTTCATCCTGCTCTTCGCCAACCCCTTCGCCGGCTAGGCAAATCCCGCATTCCGTTCTGAAAGAGAGGCGTCCCTCGGGGCGCCTCTCTTCTTTTTGGCGCATTTTCGCTTTGAAACGCCTTGCGTCCTGAAAACCCTGCGGCCTGTCGTTTTCGCGGAAAAAGCGCGGTTTTTCCGCTCGCCTTGAGCCGGGCGGCGCGGTGCCGCCGCCTCGCATTTTGTGCGCGCCCCATGCCCTCCGGCAGCTTGTGACGATGCTCCGATAACGCCGCATTCCTCATTTTGCAACAAAATAACACCTATAGACGGTTATTGAAAATATTCAGGAACAAATAGACAAGCCCTCTTGCCATGCGACCTGTTTTCTCGTACCCTTGCAAAGGTATTTTTTCACAAGTCATCAGTCAGCCGGACGGCTGATAAAGGTGTGCGATATGTTGAATCCTCCCAAAAGCAAACATATCCCACGCGCCACAATCCAGCGCCTTGCCACCTATGTGCAGGTACTGGAAAATCTGGCGCGCGACGGCGTCGAGGTCATCTCGTCCAATCCCCTGGCCGAGGCCTGCGGCGTCAACGGTTCTCAGGTTCGCAAGGATCTCGCCTATTTCGGCGAATTTGGCATTCGCGGCGTCGGTTATCATGTCACCTCGCTCATCAGTTCCATCACTTCTGCTCTCGGCGTTGATCGCGAATGGCGCATGGCCATTGTCGGAGTGGGCAACCTCGGCAAGGCAATCCTCAATCACAGCGAATTCAGGGCGCGCGGCTTCAATATTGTCGGCATCTTCGATTGCGACCCCTTCAAAATCGGAGAAATCGTCCACGGCCTGGAAGTGCACTGCACCAAGGATCTCTCCTCCATGGTCGCCGAATACGGCATAGAAATCGGTATCATCACCACCCCGCCGGAACGCGCCCAGCGCGCCGCCCAGCACATGATGGACGCCGGCATCACCAGCATCCTCAACTTCGCCCCCGCCCGCATCAAGGTTCCCGATCACGTCAACGTGGAATACGTGGACTTTTTCCACCACCTCTACTCCCTGGCCTTCAAGCACACGCAGCATCACTCGCAGTAATCCCCGCATGAGCATGTTTTCAGCGGCGCGCGGGCTCTTCCGTGCGCCCTTTCTGCACGGCGGCCGCGCTCTGGGCTTTCTCAGCCGCCTGAGTATCGTTCCCTGCCGTTCAGAGAAGGAACTCGAAGACGCCGCCCCCTGGTTCCCTCTTGCCGGGCTTCTCCTCGGCCTGCTCTGGAGCGCCGCCGCCCTGGCGCTCTTCCTGGCCCTGGAACAAAACCCCGCGCTGCTTCCGCCCCTCCCCGCCCTGCTCGCCGCCTGGCTCTGGTTGTGTCTTTCCCTCTGGCTGACGCGCGGCCTGCACTGGGACGGCATGGCCGATCTGGGCGACGCCTGCGGCAGCGGCGCCCGGCAGGAGCGTTTCTGGCAGATTCTTCGCGACAGCCGCATGGGCGCCTTCGGCGGCATGGCGCTCTGTCTGGGTCTGCTCGGTCAGTGGCTCTGCGCCGCCGGGCACGCGCAGCAGGGCGGCTGGCTCGCGCTCTGCCTCGCTCCCGCATGGGGCAGAACCGCGTCCCTCTGGCTTGCCGCGACGGTCCCCCCGCACGGCGACGGCATGCTCGGCCGCCTCGTCTGCCGGGCCATGACGCCCGCCCGCCTGCGCTGGAGCCTGTTCTGGGGTCTGTGCATCGCCGCCGCGCCCCTCTGCGCCGGCGTCTCCGCCGCCCGTCTGCTCCCGCTCCTCTTCGGGCAGTGGCTGCTGCATCGCTGGTTTGCCCGAACCGCCCGCAGGCACGGCGGCATCTCCGGCGACTTCCTCGGAGCCTCCATCGAAAGCGCGCAGCTCTGGTTCCTGCTGGCGCTGCTTTAGGGCCTGTCAACACTATTCGTAAGTTGTTTGGGGGGAAGGCCCCCTTATCTCTGCTATCATGCCGTAGGGTCAGGAGTCATTATCAAGACCAGTCTCCCTGCGGGATAATATGCAAATATTACTATATGTTATGGAAACCGCTATCTTTACCTGCCTGTATATTATGCGCGGGTTTTGGGGAAGATGGGGGAGTTTGAGGGGGAAGAAACCCCTTTTTGCCGCGAGCAAAAGGGGTTTCTTCCCCCTCAAAAAAACGTAATGAGTCCTGAACCTAGCTTCCTTCATCGCAACGGCCACGGCCTGCGGCCGCCATTCGGTCGCGGCTGGCGCGCAAGGGGTCCAGCCTTTCCAACGGAAAGGCGTTCTTGTAATCCCCCCAGCTCCCCATCCTTTCCCAGCGCGCTTTTTCAAAGGGGACGCAGGCCATGCGGCGGGCGCCTTTCAAAGGTGTCGCAACCGCCCCCGGGAGGCGGCGCCCCCCCTTGAAAAACGGCGGTGATTCATGTTGTCATGACGGCGAAAGGCGATTCATCGCCGCCGTCCATGCCGCGATGCCGCGCGAGCCGCGCATCGCACAGAACGCCCGCCTTGCAGGAGGAACTCATGACCGACTTCAAACAGCTTGTGGAAGCGGCGCGCACCTGCCGCCGCTTTGTGGAAAGCGACCCCTTGTCCATGACGGATCTTGAATGGCTCGTCGACTGCGCACGCCTGACGCCCAGCGCCCGCAACCAGCAGGCGCTCCGCTACGCGCTTGTCGGTCAGGGCGCCGTCTGCGACGCCATCTTTGCCAAAACGGCCTGGGCCGCCGCGCTCAAGGACTGGGGCGGCCCGCACCCCGGCGAACGCCCCACGGCCTTCATCGTCGTCAGCCAGCCCGAAGACGCCGGCCATCTGACCTGGGTGGACCTCGGCATCGCCGTCCAGACCATACAGCTCGCCGCCGCCAGTCGCTCCTGGGGCTGCTGCATCCTCGCCAGCTTCGACCCCGATCTCTGCCGCAAACTCTGCGGCATTCCTGAAAAACTCGCGCCGCGCCTCGTGCTGGGGCTCGGCAAGGCCGCGGAAAAGCGCGTCGTCGCCCCCGTGCCCGCCGACGGCAAGCTCGCCTACTGGCGCGACGCCGACAACGTGCATCACGTCCCCAAACTTGCGCTTGACGATCTGATCATCGGCCGCTTCCAGGGCTAGGGCCTGTAATGCTCTTTGGAATTCTTTTGGGGGAAGGGAAACCCCTCTGCTAGCGCGAGAGGGCCCAGCCTTTCCGCAGGAAAGGCGTTCCTGTAGTTCTTCCCCCCAAGCCCCCCATCCCTTCCCCAGCGCGCTTTTTCAGAGAGCTGCGGGAGCCCTCCCGGAAAAAATGCGAGGGGAAACAGCGTGTTCTCCGTGAAACGACAGTTCGTATCTTTTGAAATGCAGCGCGTTGCAAGCGGAACATGATTCGGATCGGAGGCTGGCCGCAAACAGAAAGAGCCGTCCGCTTTTGGCGGACGGCTCTTTGCCGCGGCGCGCAAACGCGCCAAATCAGAAGAAATGTTCCATGGCCGCGGCGCGCTGCGCCTCAACGGGCAGCACCGCGTCGGCCATACGCGTAATTTCCGAAGCTATGCGACGATATTCCGCTTCGATCAGACGCCGCTGCGACGAAGGACAGGCCTCAAGCGCGACCTTTTCAATCCCCGCCTTCAGGCGCAGAAATACGTCCGCCATTCCGGCAAGCGTGGAATCATACGGACGCAAAAGCAGCAGGGTTTCCCGCAGCTCGTCCGGCAGCAGCACGGCGGCATGACTGCAATGAAGCATTCTTGGGAGCGTTGCCGACGGATCATGCAGCATGGCGGCAAGATGCGCCGCCGACATATAAAGGGATTGATAGCGCATCATCAGCAGCGCGACAGAGGAGACGCCCTTGACGGCGCAAGAAGATTCTTGCATACATTCCTCCCTGAATGTGATGTCCCGAAGGGGGGCATAATGCCGATAGCTCTCTCTTTACTCCTGCTATCGGCGCCCGCCTCCATTTGTTTAGAGATTTTTTTACTTTTTTCTATCCCTTGCCAAACGGCCGCAATACGGCTATACAAGAAGGGATTGCGAACGTTCTGGCGACAGGGCGTTTCAAGGGGGCGCACTGGTTTCGACGGGGATGTGGAAGCCGATGCGGCAGGCCGAGGCGCCGCTGGCCTCGTAAAAAGCGGCACAAAAGTAATTGCCAACAACGATTACGAATACGCCTGCGCCGCCTAACGCGGCAGGGCACATGACCGCATAGACGGTCACGTCGGGAGGGCTGACGCCTGATACGTCTTTCCGGCGACACTTCATCAGGCTGGCGAGGTTCGGCGTCCGCCGGGAATCTCGCGAGGATTGTTTCCGGCGGACTGGCCGTGCCGCGCCCGGGCGGAGGTTACCGGTACGGCAAGATCTAATTCCGTCCTAAGCCTGTAGAAGCTTCGCGTGGAATGTTCTCGGACGGGGGTTCAACTCCCCCCGCCTCCACCAAACAAGCATTCAAAGAAGTTCGAGAAAGTCCGCAAAGCGTTGAGCCAAGCGGACTTTCTCCGTTTTCAAGGTCTTTCAACGTTCGCCAAAGTGCATGGACAGCCGCAAAAAAAGGGGGCAACTTTAGGGGCAAGCATGTTGCCCCCATTTCCAGCCAAAAGGAGTTGCCCCCAATGCCCCAGAAGTTGACGGATGCCGCCATTCGCACGGCGAAGCCCAGACAGAAACCCTACAAGCTGGCGGACGGCGGCGGCCTTTATATTGAGGTTGCCCCCGGCGGCGGCAAGTGGTGGCGTCTCAAGTACCGTTTCGAGGGGAAAGAGAAGCGGATTTCCCTTGGCGTCTATCCTGCTGTTCCTCTCAAAGAAGCCCGATTGAGGGCGCTTGCCGCAAAGGCGCAGCTCTCACGCGGCATAGACCCCAGCGCCGAACGCAAGGCGGCAAAGGCTGAAACCGTGGCGGCGTCCCAGACTTTCGAGAAGGTGGCGCGGGAGTGGCACACGAAGCAGATCGGCAAATGGACGCCCCGTCATGCCGGGAACGTCCTGCGGCGGCTGGAGGTTCACGCCTTCCCCGATCTGGGCGCACGGCCCATTGCCGAACTGGGCGCGCCTGATTTTCTCGCCATGCTCCACAAGGTGGAAAGCGACGGACATATGGAGACGGCGCGGCGCGTCGCTCAAATCTGCGGACAGGTAACGCGCTACGCCCGTCTTGCCGGTATCGTCGCCGCCGACGCGGCAAGCGGATTGACGGAAGCTCTCACGGCCCGGCCGGCACAGCATTTCGCCACCATCACGGAGCCGGAGAAAATCGGCCGTCTGCTGCGAGCCATAGACGAATACCAGGGCGAACCGTCCACCTGTTACGCCCTGCGGATTCTGCCCTACGTTTTCGTGCGGTCAAGCGAGCTGCGCGGCGCGACATGGGACGAGGTAGACC
>CALUWU010000044.1 GCA_944324555.1 uncultured Desulfovibrio sp. | reverse complement strand
ACGAAACAAAAGCGCCAAGGTGAAACGCTCCAGGGGCGGGTTTTGCCGAAAATTCTTGCGCCGCCCGTATGCGCTGAAAGAGCGCGCTGGGGAAGGGATGGGGAGCCCGGGGGGAAGGGAAACCCCTCTCGCGCCGGCAGCGACCGAATGGCGGCCGCAGGCCGTGCCCATTGCGACGAAGGAAGCTACGGGCATCGACAGCCGCTGAGGGGTTTCCCTTCCCCCCAAAGAATACGAAGAGTATTAACAGACCCTAGAGCCAGTTCCGAATGAAGTCGGCGGCGGGCCGGCCTTCGTCAAGGTGCTCCAGCAGGGCGCTGCCGAAGACAACGGCGTCGGGACGGGCGTCCTTGTGCAGCTCGTCGAGCTGCGCCGGGTCCTTGAGGCCGAAGCCCAGCGCCAGCGGCAGGGAGAAGCACTTGCGGGCGCGCATCATGGTTTCGTCAACTTCGGGGGCGATATGCTCGCGCACGCCCGTCGTGCCCATCGAGGAAATCACATAGACGTAGCCCTCGGCGTCGGCGGCATAGAGGGCCATACGCTCGGCGCTGGTATTCAGGCCCACCAGCGTGATGAGCGCCAGCCCGTGACGACGAAACAGCGCCCGCGCCTCGCCGCTTTCTTCATGGGGCAGATCGGGAATGATAACGCCGCTGACGTTGGCCGCCTGCGCGTCGGCGGCGAATTTCTCCAGCCCGTACTGCATGAAGGGATTGTAATAGCCCATGAGCACAAGACCGGCCTTGAAGAAGGCGCCGCGCTCCTTGAGTTCATTCATCAGCTTCTTGAGGGTCATGCCGTCGCTCAGGGCGCGACGCGACGCCTCTTCCACCACCGGACCGTCGGCGACGGGATCGGAGAAGGGAACGCCGATCTCGATGATGTCCGCGCCGTTGTCGTCAAGGCTCTTGATGGCGGGCCAGAAGTCGTCGGCATTGGGGAAACCGGCCGTCACAAAGGGGATAAGCGCGGGGCGTCCTTTCTTGTTGGCGTCGCGAATCTTCTGTTCCAGAATATGCATTGTCTTTTCTCCCGCGGCCTTGGCCGCCGGGGAAACCCTCCTTCGAGAGATCCCCGTTATCCGCCCCGGCCTTCTCGTGGAAGGCCCGCGAGGCGGCCTGTCTACTATCAAGGATATGTTCCGCCTGCCCCCGGACAAGACGTCCGGCGGGCCGCGCGGTTCCTCCCGGAGCATTTTTCGTTTGAAACGCGTTGCGCTTCAAACCATACGGCCTGTCGTCTTGCGGAAAAAACGCGGTTTTTCCGCTCGCTTCGGGCCGGGCGGCGCGGCGGCGCCGCCTCGCGTTTCGCCTTTGTCAAAGGCAAAACGCTCTAGAACATGTCCGCCGTTTCCGGCAGGTTCAGCGCCTTGCGGACAATGGCCATATCCTTGTCGCCGCGACCGGAAAGATTGACGATGACGCGGCTGCCGGGCTTGAACTCCTCGGGATGATCCAGCACCCAGGCCAGGGCGTGCGAGGATTCGAGCGCGGGCAGGATGCCTTCCTTGCGGCAGAGCTGCTGGAAGGCGTTGAGCGCGCTGGCATCCTTGACCATCACGTAGCGCGCGCGTCCGATCTTGCTCAGGTGGGAATGCTCCGGCCCCACGCCGGGATAGTCCAGACCGGCGGAAATGGAATGCGAGGGTTCGATCTGGCCGTCGGAATTTTGCAGGAGCATGGTGAGACTGCCGTGCAGGACGCCGGGCGAGCCAAGATTGATCGGCGCGGAATTGAAGCAGCCGGGTTCGCCGGTGCCCGCCGCCTCCACGCCGATAATGCGGACGCTTTCATCCTCAAGGAAGGGATAGAACAGGCCGATGGCGTTGGAGCCGCCGCCGACGCAGGCGACGACGGCGTCGGGCAGGCAGTGGCAGGTTTCCAGCATCTGACGGCGCGCCTCCTGCCCCAGCACCTGCTGGAACTTGCGCACCAGCGTGGGGAAGGGATGCGGCCCGGCGGCCGAACCGAAACAGTAGTGCGTCGTATCCTGACAGGCAATCCAGGCGCGCAGCGCGGCGTTGATGGCGTCCTTGAGCGTGCGGCTGCCGCTTTCCACGGCGACGACGTTCGCGCCCAGCAGGCGCATCCGCATCACGTTGGCGGCCTGACGCTCCACGTCTTCCGCGCCCATGTATATCGAGCAGCTCATGCCCAGACGCGCCGCCGCGACGGCCGTGGCCACGCCATGCTGGCCCGCGCCGGTTTCCGCCACCAGCGCGGTCTTGCCCATGCGCCTGGCCAGCAGCGCCTGCCCCAGCGTATTGTTGATCTTGTGCGCGCCGGAATGAAGCAGGTCTTCGCGCTTGAGCCACAGTTCAAATCCCAGTTCCGCCGACAGCGTGGGGCAGAAGGTCAGGGGCGTCGGGCGCCCGGCATAGGTATGCAGCAGATTCTGCAATTCCGCCTGGAATTCGGCCGAGGGCAAATCCTCGTTCATGGCCTTTTCCACTTCCAGCAGGGGCGGCATCAGAATCTCTGGAACAAAGCATCCGCCAAAATCGCCAAAATAGCCTTTTTTCATGGGTAACCTGCCTGTTCTCTTTGCAAGCGTCCCTTTCAGGAGACGCCGCGCATGGTTGTTTCCTTGGAAAGCCTTCCCGCGAAGCCGGCGCGACCCCGCTGGCGCGCAACGGGAAAGACGGGGTCCGTCACTCCCCTCTTGCCGCCAGAATGGCGGCGCGCAGACGGGCGGCGTCCTTCACACCGGGCGCCGTTTCCACGCCGGAATTCAGATCCACGCCGTCGGGCGAGCAAAGGCGCAGGGCCTCGCCCAGCGCGTCGGCGCTCAACCCTCCGGCCAGCAGCCAGGGACGCGGGAAACGCAGTTCGCTCAGGGAATGCCAGTCCAGATGCCGTCCGCTGCCGCCGCCGCGCTTGCCCGCGTCCAGAAGGTAATAGGCGCAGGCGCGGGCGTGCCGATCGATTTCCGCCTGCAGGGCGCTCACGGAAGCGAAGCGTTCGGGCCACAGAACCCGGATGACCCTCTCCGGGCCGATACGCAGGGCGCAGTCTACGCTCTGCCGGCCGTGCAGCTGGGCAAAATCCAGACGCGCGGTCTCCATGACGCCCAGAATTTCCTCGGAGCCCTGTTCGACGAAGACGCCCGCGCGGCGGCAGTCTCCGCTGTCCAGCTCGGCCGCCCGCGCGGGAGCGATGGCGCGGGGGCTTTGCGGATGAAAGATAAAGCCGCAAAAATCCACGCCCAGCGCAACGGCTTCCCGCACGTCTTCGGGGCGTTTCAAACCACAGATCTTTACCAGCATGAAGGCTCCTTTTGTTTCCGGGGCGTTTTCCCGCGCGCCGCTTCCGCGCCGCCGGCGGCGAGGATCGCTAGCCGAGCAGCGCCCGCAGCGCGGCGCCGGGATCGGGTTGTTCCATGAGCGCCGTTCCAACAAGTACGGCATCATAACCGACTTCGGCCGCGGCCCGCAAATGTTCCGTGCGCGACAGGCCGCTGGCGGCAATCCAGCGCTCCTCCTGACGCGGCGGGCAGCGCCGGATCAGTTCCAGCCCGGCGTTGACGTCCGTTCTGAACGTTTCCAGATCCCGCGCATTGACCTGAATAATGCGCGCGCCGCTGCGGCGGGCCAGTTCCAGATCGCCCTCGTCAAAGATTTCCACAACGGCCTGCATGCCGAAGCTTTCGGCCTGCTCGCGCAATTCGCGCAGCAGCGCGGCGTCGGGCGTCAGACGCACGATCAGCAGCAGGGCCGAAGCCGGCGTGGCCGCCGTGGCCGCGACCTGCAACGGATCAAGAATGAAATCCTTTCGCAGCAGGGGCGGACAGGCCGCACCCAGCGCCTCCGCCGCTTCTTCCAGAAAGCGGAGCGAACCCTTGAAGGCGCTTTCCTCGGTCAGGATGGACAGGGCCGACGCGCCGCCTTCCGCGTACCGGCGCGCGACCTCGGCCGCCGTCAGATCTTCGCGGATACTGCCGCGCGAAGGCGACGCCCGCTTGTACTCCGCAATCACGGCCGGGAGTCCGGCGGCGTCCCGCCGCAGCGCGGCCAGAAAATCGGGGCGGACGCCGCCGCGCGGGGCGGGCATGGCGCCCCGCTCCGCCAGAGCGCGCAGGCGGGCCGTTTCCTCCCGCTTGACGGCGCGAAAACGTTCAAGCGACATTGATCACCCTCCTTCCAGCGCCGGCCATGACCGCCTCCCGGGCGCGCGCCACGCAAAGCGCCATATCCATGCCTTCTTCCAGAAGAAAGATCCCCAGGGCCACGTTGAGCGTCACCATATCGAGCATGGCGCGCTTGCCGCGCCCTTCCAGCAGTTCGCGCACCACGGCCACGGCCTCGCTCTTGTCGCGCACGACAAGATCTTCTTCCCGGCAGGGCTGAATGCCGTAATCCGCGGGATCAAGCGGCAGGGGGGAAATCTTGCCGTCGCTGAGCAGCAGCGCCTCCGCCGGCCCCAGGGGCGAAACTTCGTCATAACCGCCCGCGCCGCACACGACGGCCGCGCGCCGCAGGGGGGACTGCGCTAGGGTTTCCGCCGCCAGCGGCACCAGTTCCGGCCGCGCCACGCCCATAAGAAGGTGGCTGGGGCGCGCCGGGTTGATCATGGGGCCAAGCAGGTTGAACAGGGTGCGTATGCCCAGTTCCTTGCGGAGCGGCCCGATATTTTTGAAGGCGGGATGAAAGCACGGAGCGAAGAGAAAGGCAAAATTGCGCTTTTCCACCATTTCCGCCACCGACGCTGGGTCCGTGTCCAGACTGACGCCCAGCGCCTCCAGCGCGTCGGCGCTGCCGCACGACGAGGAAACGGCCCTGTTGCCGTGCTTGGCGACCTTGTAGCCCATGCCGGCCAGCGTCAGGGACGAGACCGTGGAGCAGTTGAAGCTGTGCCGGCCGTCGCCCCCGGTGCCGACGACGTCGATGCAGTCGCCGGGGATGCCGTCCACCCGTATGGAACGGGCCAGCGCCGCGCGGGTCGCATGGGCCAGTTCCAGCGCGCTTTCCCCCTTCATCCGCAGCCCCATGAGCAGCGCGCCGGCCTGCGCCGCCGTCAGACGGCCGTCCATCAGGGCGGAAAAGGCCGTGGACGCCATGACGGCCGAAAGGTCTTCCTTCCGGGCCAGCCGGTCGAGAATGGAGGCGATGTCCGTCGCCCCGTCTCCGGCGGTCATTTCCGGGAAATTGCCCAGCAGGCGCAGACCGTCGGGCGTCAGGACGGATTCGGGATGGAACTGCACGCCCACCCACGGCCGATCAGTGTAACGCAGGGCCATGACCTCGCCTTCGGGGCCGCGGGCCGTCACGGTCAGCAGGGGGTTCGCGTCGGCGTCCTCGGCGCGCACGACAAGCGAATGGTAGCGCCCCACCCGCATGGGATTGGGCAGGCCGGAGAAAAGCCCCGTGCCGTCGTGAACGATGTCCGACTGCTTGCCGTGCATGATGCAGGGGCCCACTTCCACCGCCGCGCCGGCGTGCAGGCCGAGCAGCTGATGCCCGAGGCAGACGCCAAGAACCGGAACGCGCGGATCAAGACGCTTCAGAAATTCGGGGCACAGACCGGCCGCGGAAGGATGTCCCGGCCCCGGGGAGAGACAGACCATTTCCAGACGGCCGCTTTCGGCCAGTTCCAGAATGGCGGGATCGTCGTTCTTGAGAACCGCCGGTTCCCGGCCCAGCTCGTAAAAGGCCTGCACAAGGTTATAGGTAAAGGAATCGTAATTATCTATGAGCAAAAACATGGCGCGGGTCCTCCCCCTTCAGCGCAAGACGCATGACGGCCGACTTGTTGCAGACTTCCTTCCATTCCAGTTCCGGGTCGGAATCATGCACGATACCCCCGCCGGCCTGCCAGAAAAGCGTCCCGTCCTTCTGCCACATGCTGCGGATGGCGATGCCCATGTCGAGATTGACGCTTTCATGATCCAGACCGATCCAGCCGACGCAACCGGCGTAGGGGCCGCGCCCCCGCCCTTCCACGGAACGGATGATTTCCATGGCGCGCAGCTTGGGCGCGCCGCTGACCGTGCCCGCCGGGAAGGCGGCCGCCAGCACGTCCACGGCGTCCAGGCCGTCCGCGAGACGGGCCGTCACGCTGCTGGTAAGGTGCATGACGTGGGAAAAGCGCTCCACATCCATATAGCGCTCCACGCGCACGCTGCCGGGCCGGGCCACGCGCCCCAGATCGTTGCGCCCGAGATCGACCAGCATCACATGCTCGGCCTGCTCCTTGGGATCGGCGCGCAGTTCCGCCGCCATGCGGGCGTCTTCCAGATCGTCGCGGCCGCGACGGCGCGTTCCGGCAATGGGCGACAGTTGCAGCGTTCCCGCCGAGCAGCGCACCATGACTTCCGGCGAGGAGCCAAACAGGGTCAGTTCCGGCAGGGCCATGTGGAACATGTAGGGGGAGGCGTTGATGCGCCGCAGGCGGCGATACAGGGTAAAGGGATCTCCCGCGTAGGGGGTGGAAAAGCGTACCGACGGTACGACCTGAATGGCCTCGCCCTGCCGCAGCAGTTCCTTGATCCGCTCCACATTGGCCTTGTAGCCGGCCTCGTCGGGTTCCGCCGTCACCGCGGGCGGAACGTCCGAAGCCGGAGCCTCGGGTTCGCCGCGCCCGCTGCGCAGCTCCCTGTGTTCGCCAAGGCTGATCTGGCAGAGCCGGTTATACAGATGATCGAACACCAGCACGGTTCCCGGCAGGGCCAGCATGCCTTCCGCCTCGGCGGCGGGCATGACGGCGGCCAGCTTCGGATTGAAGAGACCGGCCATGCCGAAGCCCAGCCAGCCGTACAGCGCGCGGGTGATGGGCGGGGTTTCCATGTCCTGCGGCGGCAGCAGCGTCAGGCGCCGTAGCAGCTGGCGCAGGGCCGGAACAAAGTCCGCGCCGTCCAGATCCGCCAGCGCGGCGCAGCGCGGATCGCGAATATCCAGCGCCATGCGCCCAGCGCGGCAGGAAGCGAACAGCGCCATATCGCACGCCAGCACGCTGTAACGGCCCCAGCGGCCGTCAACTTCCGCGCTTTCCAGCAAGATTCCATATCCAGAACCGGCCATGCCCTTGAAAAGGCTTATGGGCGTTTCCATGTCCGCGGGCAGCCAGCGGGCGGACTGTTGCAGCGTCAGCGGCTGCGGCGCGCAATGCGGCGTCATCACAGAATTCCTTTGCGCGGGCGGCGGCAGGGCGGGAGAGGTTCTCCCCGCCGGACGACCCGTTTTCGTCCGGCGCGCCGAAGAAATAAAAAAGGCGCCGTCCTTTGGAGGACGGCGCCGTAAACGCATAGATATACCCGCAGGACTACGCCTGCGCGTCCCCCCTGCATTCTTTCGAGCGCCACCAGAAAGCCGCAAACGCGAAAGAGGAAATGGAGGGAGCGAATATCATCTTTATCACCTTTTGTTTCTTGTACGCTAGCCGTTTTGCCGCGTCGTGTCAACTACTTTCCGAAGAGGATTTCCTGATAGCTGGGCAGCGACCAGAGATCGTCGGCCACGCGCGTTTCAAGAAGGTCCGCATAGCGGCGCGCCTCGCCCATGACGGGCAGCACCTTGTCGCAGTAGTAGACGGCGCGCTCTTCCAGCGGCTTTTCATCGGCGCCGGCCAGCACGGCCTCAAGGCTACCAATGGCGTCCTGAAGGCCGCGCAGCTGTTCTGTCACGGCGTCCAGCGTCACGGTGCGGAAGTCCTTGCCAATGGCCTTCATGGAGGCAGCGGTCGAGGCGAGTTCGCCCTGATAGCGCACGCCAGCCGGGAAGATGATGGTGCGCGCCATGCGGATCATCAGTCGCGCCTCGGTGCGCAGGGTCTTGCAGTACTGCTCAAGGTAGATGTCCTGCCGCGCCTTGAGTTCCTGACGGTTCATGATCTGCTGCGATTCGTACAGCTCGATCACGGCGGGCCGGGTCAGCTCGGGCAGGGCTTCCGGCGTTGTCCGCAGGTTGGGCAGACCGCGCCGCACGGCTTCCTTGTGCCAGATTTCCGAATAGCCGTCGCCGTTGAAGATGATGGCGCTGTGCTCCTCGATGACGTGCTCGATATAGCTCTGAAGGGCGTCCTTGAATTCCTTGCCCGCCGCCAGCTCGCGTTCCAGCCAGTCCGCCGCGTGACCAAGGGAGTCGGCCATCATGGCGTTGAGGGCGGTGATGGAATCGGCCGCCGACTGGCTGGAGCCAAGGGCCCGGAACTCGAAGCGGTTGCCTGTGAAGGCCACGGGGCTTGTGCGGTTGCGGTCGCCGGGGTCCGTCGGCAGGCTGGGCAGGGTGTCCACGCCCAGATTGAGGGCGCGCTTGCCGCCGCCGCCCGCGGCGTCTTCCATGCGGCCGGCGCGGAAGGCTTCAAAGACTTCCGTCAGCTGATCGCCAAGGAAGATGGACATGATGGCCGGCGGCGCCTCGTTGGCGCCAAGGCGATGGTCGTTGCTGGCGCTGGCCACGGTTGCCCGCAGCAGGCCGCCGAACTTGTGCACGGCCCGGATCATGGCGGCGCAGAAGACAAGGAACTTGGCGTTCGCGTGCGGCGTTTCGCCGGGATCGAAGAGCGAGCCGAGTTCGGCGTTGCCGATGGAATAGTTGACGTGCTTGCCCGAGCCGTTGACGCCCGCGAAGGGCTTTTCGTGGAGCAGGCACTTGAGCCCGTAACGCTTGGCCACGTTACGCAGCGTGGACATGATGATATGGTTGTGATCAACCGCCAGGTTGCTCACCTCGTACAGCGGCGCGATTTCGTACTGGCTGGGGGCCACCTCGTTGTGACGCGTGCGAACGGGCACGGCCAGCTTGTAGAGCTCGCGCTCCACTTCCATCATATAGGAAAGCACGCGCTGCGGGATGACGCCGAAATACTGGTCGCTGAACTCCTGCCCCTTGGCGGGACGCGCCCCGAAAAGCGAGCGTCCGGCCACCTGCAGGTCGGGCCGGGCAAAGTTGAAGTTATGGTCGATGCAGAAATATTCCTGCTCCAGACCGGCAAAGGAGACAATGGGCAGCGCCGGCTCGATGCCGAACAGCTTGAGCACGCGCTTTGCCTGCCTGTTCAGGGCCTGCCCGGAACGGAGCAGCGGCGTCTTCTTGTCCAGCGCCACGCCCGTCCACGAAAGGAACATGGTGGGAATGCAGAGAAAGGTCCCGTTGGGGTTCTCCATGATGTAGGCGGGGCTCGTCACATCCCAGGCGGTATAGCCGCGCGCCTCGAAGGTCGAACGCAGGCCGCCCGAGGGGAAGGAGGAGGCGTCGGGCTCGCCCCGGATGAGCATGGAGCCGGAAAATTCCGCGATGACGCCGCCGGAAGCGTCGGGCGACAGGAAACTGTCGTGCTTCTCCGCGGTCTGCCCTGTCAGGGGATAAAAGATATGGGTGAAATGCGTCGCGCCCTTCTCGATGGCCCAGTCCTTCATCACCGCGGCCACGGTATCGGCGATGGACGGGTCCATGCGTTCGCCGAAAGCGATGGTCTTGTGCAGGGACTTGTAGACGGCCTTGGGCAGACGCTCGCGCATCACCTTGTCGTTGAAGACGTTGCAGCCGAAAAAGTCGGTGGGTTTGGTCTCCGCGAAATTGAGGGGCGCGGCGTCGGCCTTGTATGTCGTGATGGCCTGAATGGCATGCTGCCGGGCGACGTTGCTGCTCATGAAAGCCTCGTGATGGTGTTATGTCCCGAGAGGCGGGACTGCCTTTCGGGAGAAAGGAAAACGCTCCCCCCGGAGGAAGGAACCGACGAACGTCGAAGCGGCGCGAACCGCCGTCGCTTCTGGGCGGGACGCGTTGAGGGGCGCCCTCCCCGCCCCCGCAAACAGGCTCTGAAAAAGCGCGTTGGGGGAAGGATGGGGGGCCTGGGGGGGAAGGCAACGCCCCTTCGCGCCAGCCGCGACCGAATGGCGGCCGCAGGCCGTGCCCGTTGCGACGAAGGAAGCTACGGGCATCGACAGCAGAGATAAGGGGGTTCCCTTCCCCCCAGAAGCTCAATTTAGTGTTAACACGCCCTAGTTGACGCTGACGACCTCGATTTCAAAGGTCAGCGTCTTTCCGGCCAGAGGATGGTTGGCGTCAAGGGTCAGCTCGTCGTCGGTGACTTCGGTAATGGTCACGTCCATCTGCCCTTCCTCGTTGGAGAGTTGCAGGGGCACGCCCACTTCCGCCGGGATGTGATCCGGCACCTGCGCGCGCGGCACGGTGAAGATCAGTTCGGGGTCCAGCTCGCCGTAGGCTTCGCTCGGCGGAATGACGACCTTGACCACGTCGCCGACTTCGTGATTCTCCAGAGCTTTCTCGAAGCCGGGGATCAGCATGCCCTTGCCCATGACAAATTCCAGCGGGTCGCGTTCGCGCGAGGAATCGAACACAGTTCCGTCGTCCAGCGTGCCGACATAGTGCACGCGCAGGGTGTCGCCCTTCTTGATAGCCATATCAGTCTCCTGCGGCGGCCGCGCCGCCGTATGAAAGTCGTAGTGTTTCGCCCGCAGGACGCCGCGAACCGCGCCGCGCGCGTCGCTGCGGAACCGGCCCCCGCGTCGGAACGTCCGGGGCCGGGCGCCGGGTTTTCGCGCATATGAACACGCGCCCGCGCGCTTGTCAATGCGCGGCGGGGCGCCTGTTTGCGCGCGCAATCTTGACAGATCCCGCCCCCCGCACCATATATAAGCGCACGCGCGGGCGCGCGGCTCCGGCCGCCGCTCCTCCGCCCCCCCGACGTCTTCGCCCTCCGCGGCGCATCTTTCCCCCTTTCGAGGTCAGCATGTCCGACATTCGTTCCAGCTATACCGACAACCTGAATTTCTACGGCTCGCACAGCCCCCGCGAACTGCTCGAAACCTACGGTTCGCCCCTCTACGTCTATAATGAAGCCGTCCTGCGCGACCGCTGCCGCCGCCTCAGGGGCCTGTCGGATCATCCCGGCTTCGGAGTCAATTATTCCGTCAAGGCCAACGCCAACCCCGTTCTCCTCCGCATCATCCGCGAGGAGGGTCTCGTCGTGGACGCCATGAGCCCCGGGGAAATCTATCTGGACAAGCTGGCCGGCTTCACTTCCGACCAGATTCTCTACATTGCCAACAACATTTCGCAGGCGGAAATGCGCCGCGCCCTCGACGAGGGCCTGCTCGTCAGCGTGGATTCCCTGTCCCAGATCGACACGCTCGGCCGCGTCAACCGCGGCGGCCGGCTCATGGTGCGCTTCAACCCCGGCATCGGCGCGGGCCATCATCAGAAGGTCGTCACCGCCGGCAAGGAAACCAAGTTCGGCGTCACTCCCGATCTGCTCGACGAGGCGCTTGCCCTGATCAAGAAGCACGACATGACCCTTGCGGGCATCAACCACCATATCGGTTCCCTGTTCATGGAGCCGGACGGCTACATTGAAGCCGCGAAAGTCCTCCTCCAGCTGGCGGATCGCCTGCCCGCCGACACGCTCGCCTCGCTGGAAATCATCGACTTTGGCGGCGGCCCCGGCATTCCCTATCGCAAGTACGACGGCGAAGCCCCGCTTGACATGGAACGCTTCTCCACCCTGTTCAACCAGCTTGTGGCCGACTGGTCGGCGCGCTCCGGCTACCGCGGGCGCTTTCTTATCGAGCCCGGCCGCTATGTGGCGGCCGAATGCGGCGTCATCCTGACCGAGGTCAACAACGTCAAGTACAACGGCCCCAACTGCTACGTTGGCACCGACGTGGGCTTCAACGTGCTGGCGCGCCCCGCCATGTACGATTCCTTCCATGACGTGGAAATCTACGCCGGCCCCGCCGGAACGAACGACCGCGCCGAACGGGAACAGACCATTGTGGGCAACATCTGCGAAAGCGGCGATATCCTCGCCAAGAAACGCCTCC
>CALUWU010000043.1 GCA_944324555.1 uncultured Desulfovibrio sp. | reverse complement strand
GAGTTTGAGGGGGAAGGAACCCCTTTTTGCCGCAAGCAAAAGGGGTTCCTTCCCCCTCAAGAAAAAAGTAATAAATATTGAGCGTTAACGGCTGTGAGCGCCGACGCCCACGGACTGTTCCCCCCGGACGGAAACGCCGGCGCAGCCGCCCGCGGCGAGCAGGGCCGTCAACAGCAGGAGCAGGAGGCGACGCCCCATCAGCGCGGCCGCTCCTGGGCGATCTTGGCCCCGGCGGGCACGTCGGCGGTGATCCAGACGTTGCCCCCCACGACGGCGCCGCGCCCCACGGTCACGCGGCCGAGAATGGTGGCTCCGGCATAGACGGTGACGCCGTCTTCAAGAATGGGGTGGCGGGCGATGCCCTTGACCAGCGTGCCGTCGGGGTTTTTGGGAAAGGACAGCGCCCCGAGCGTGACGCCCTGATAGAGGCGGCAGCCGCGTCCGATGACGCAGGTTTCGCCGATGACGACGCCGGTGCCGTGGTCGATGAAAAATTCCTCGCCGATGCTGGCGCCGGGGTGAATGTCAATGCCTGTGCGGGAATGCGCCATTTCGGAGATGATGCGCGGAATCAGCGGCACGTCCAGCTTGTAGAGAGCGTGGGCGATGCGCTGATGGGTCATGGCGTACATGGAGGGGTAACAGAAGATGGTTTCGCCGGGGCTTGTGGCCGCGGGGTCGCCTTCGTAGCCCGCCTGCGCGTCTCCGGCCAGAAGACTGCGTATTTCCGGCAGACAGTCCATGAAGGCCAGGGCCTTGTCGGCGCTTTCCCGCTCGCACTGCGGACAGCGGTTGTTCGCGCCGTCGCAGGCGAAGCAGAGGCCGCAGAGGATTTGATCGGCCAGCAGCCTGTAAATGCTGTCGAGGTTGGCCGCAAGGTGATGCCGCATGGAGGCGACGCGCACCCTGCTTGCGCCGAAAAAGCCGGGGAAAATGGCCGCGCGCAGGCGATCCATGATTTCGTCCAGCGCCTTCAGTGAGGGCATGGCGGCGCCGTGGGCCGGACGGTGCCATACCTTGTCCAGCGAAGATGGATGACACAGGCTGTCCGCCACCGCGTCGATGTGGCGCATGGCTTCTTCGCCGTCGTGTCTGGCCTCGGGGCTGTACTGCTCGCTTTTCATCTGCCATCCTTATCCGCGCCGCCCGGCCGGGCGGCGTCGCAAAACAGTGTTCGACGGCCCGCTCCCGCGACTGGCGGGCGCGCGCCGCTCCCGCGCGCCGGGAGAGGAAAATCGCCGCCAAAGTGTACACCGCGACCCCCCGCCTCTGCAATCTTGCCTTTGCCCCCTCAAGTTTCCCGAAGACCTGCCGATAGGGGTTCGGAGAGACGATGTTACGTTTCGGTCGCGTGGAGACGCGCGGGCCGGAATGCGATGCGAAGCGCCCGCCGCCTTTGGCGGCGGGCGAATACCGCGCGGAGACCTCGCGCGATAAGAAGAAAGCGAAACCGCCGGGCGCGCCCGGCGCTCTTCCTGCAAGGAGGTTGTTCATGGAAAGTCTGGAATCCGTACAGGCCGGCATCAATGTGGCGCTGTCTCGTTCCATCATGGAAATGCAGTCCAATCTGGCCGCCGCGCTGATTAACGGCAGCTTGCAGGCTCCTGCCGACGGCGCGCGCGACGCCGGGCTTGCCGCCGAAGGCGTCGGGACCAAGCTGAACACGGTCGCCTAGAGCGTTTTGCCCTTGAAAAAGTAAAACGCGAGGCGCCCCGCCCGACCAAAAGCGGGCGGAAAAGCGACGGCTTTCCGCCGCCCTTGTCCTTGCGCGAATCGCCCGCCCCCTTCGGGGAGCGGGCGCTTTTTCATTGCCTTCCGGCCGGCATGAAGCTATGTAGAAAGGGTTTTCAACATCTTTCTCTCACCACGCTCTTTTCTTCATGCAGCATACCTTCTCTTCTTCTCCGGCAGGCGCGGCCCGCGGAGGCCGTCGTTTTGTCGTCGTCCTTGTTGTTCTGGTCCTGGGCCTTCTGATCTGGTATTTCTTCGGCGGCAGCGGCGGGCGGAAGCCCATGCCCGCGCCGACCGTGCCCGTGCGCGTCGCCGCCGTGCGGCAGCAGTCCATGCCCCATTTTCTGAACGGGCTGGGCACGGCGACGCCCTCCGCCGACGTGCTTGTCACCAGTCGCGTGGACGGGCAGCTGATGCGTCTGCACTTCAGGGAAGGGCAGCGCGTGGTCGCCGGGGACCTGCTGGCCGAAATCGATCCCAGGCCTTTCGAGGCTTCGCTGGCCGAGGCCCGCGGCACGCTGGCAAAGGACAAGGCCCAGCTTGTCAACGCCCGGCGGGACCTTGAGCGCTATTCCCGCCTTGCCGCGGGCGACTTCATCGCCCGTCAGCAGTACGAAACCCAGCGGGCGACCGTGCGCCAGTACGAGGGGCAGGTCGAGGCCGACGAGGCCGCCGTGGCGTCGGCGGCCCTGCAACTGGAGTACAGCCGCATTGTCGCGCCCGTGTCCGGGCGGCTCGGATTACGCAATGTCGACGAAGGCAACATGATCAAGGCGTCCGATACGGACGGGCTGGTACGCATTACCGAAGTTTCCCCCTGTTATGTTGTCTTCACCCTGCCGGAAAGCCGCGTGCCGCTGGCGGCCAGAGCCCTCCGGCAGGCCGAGGAAGGCGGTTCGCGCCCGCTGGTGCAGGCCTGGGACAGGGAACAGAAAACCCTGCTCGCCTTTGGCGAACTGCTCTCCATGGACAACCGCATAGACGCCGCGACCGGAACCGTGCGCCTCAAGGCTCAGTTCGCCAACGAAAACGGCGCGCTGTATCCCAATCAGTTCGTCAACGCCCGCGTCCTTGTGGACGAACTGCCCGACGCGCTGACCGTGCCCAGCGCCGCCGTGCAGCTGGGGGCCAGAGGCGCGTACGTCTACGTCGTGGACGAGGAAAACATTGCCCGCCTGCGCGATATTGTTCCCGGTATCGCCACCAACGAGCTGACGGTCGTTGGCGGCGTGCGCGCCGGGGAGCGCGTCGTCGTGGACGGGCTGGACCGGCTGCGCGACGGCCTGCGCGTCAAGATTGCCGCGACAATGGAGACGCCGCCGGCCGAGGAAGCGCGCCCGGAGGCGTCGCAGGGTGGGAAAAATTGACAGGCATGTTTTTTGCATTGAAAACGGCGGACGGATATTCTTTCCGTCCGCCGTCCTGCTTTTGACAAGGTCTTCCGAATCTGGTGGCCGATGGCGATCCGGCGGGACGGTATCAGGCACGCGACAATTGCCGCCATCAAGGAGAGCGTTTATGGATCTGCACATCTTTCCCCGGAATAATGATCTCGGCCCCCAAATGCCCACCTTCCGCGAGCGTCTCAATGGCATGATGCCCGCCGCGACGGAACAGAAAATCAATGCCGCCCCCGCTCTGGAAACCCCCAGACCGGCGTCGCCGCATCTGATGAATAACGAAGAAATGGAAGAAGCGCTGCATCAGGTCGAAATGCAGACCGCGCAGCAGGGCCAGGAAGCTCTGGCCGCCCATGCCGGCCTGAACGAACAGCGGGTCGCCCGTCTGCTGGGTCTTCTCGACTAGTTTTTCCGGCGACATTTATCCTCCAGACGTTGTTGCCCATATGGAAAGAGGCCGCCCGAAAGGGCGGCCTCTTCCTTTTTTTGTCTTCGGGCGGGGGAAATTTTTTCCGCCCCGTCCGCGTTCCGCGCCGGCGCGGAGGAGCGTTACGCCGTCTGTTTTTTGGCGAAGTCGTAACCGGCGGCCAGCGCTTCGGCGTTGGCCGGGACAAGTTTGGCGTAGCGGCCGTCAACGACGCGGTTCAGGGCGTCCTGCACGCAGGCGAGCGGCAGCGTGCCGGTCGCCCCGATCCAGGCGCCGAGCGCCACCATGTTTGCCATCTTGACGGAACCGATCTTCAGGGCCATGTCGTTGACCGGGATGTAGACGGTGCGCCGCCGTTCGTCCACCAGCGCCCTGTCGATGAGCGAGGCGTTGACGATCTGCACGCCGCCTTCGGCCAGGCGAGGCTGGAACCGGGCGAGCGAGGGCTCGTTGAGCACGATGGTGGAAAGGGGCGTTCGCACCAGCGGCGACCCCACGGGTTCCTCGTCGATGACCACGGTGCAGTTGGCGGTGCCGCCGCGCATTTCCGCGCCGTAGACGGGAAGGAAGCTGACTTCGCGGCCGTATTCCATGCCGGCCTGCGCCAGCAGATTGCCGACGAGCATCACGCCCTGACCGCCGAAGCCCGCTATGATGACGTCCTGATATGCGGAAGCTGTCATGAGGGCCTCACTTGTCCAGAAGGTTCTTGGCCGTTCCCAGGGGGAAGACCGGGATCATTTCCTCGGCGATGCGCCGGTTGGCGGCCTGGGGCGTCATGTGCCAGTTGGTGGGGCAGCCCGAAAGCAGCTCCACAAAACCGAAGCCGAGGCCCCGAATCTGCACCTCGAAGGCGTTGCGCAGGGCCTTTTTCGCGGCGCGCACATGCCGGACGCTGTCGAGCGCGCAGCGCTCGGCGTAGGCCACGCCGTCCAGACCGGCCATGAGTTCGGTCATCCGCAGGGGGCCGCCTTCGCCGCGCAGGCGCCGGCCGGCGGGACTCGTCGTGGTTATCTGGCCGATGAGCGTCGTGGGCGCCGTCTGGCCCCCGGTCATGCCGTAAACAGTATTGTTGATGAATATGGCCGTGATCAGTTCGCCGCGATTGGCGGCGTGAACGGATTCCGCGAGGCCAATGGCGGCCATGTCTCCGTCGCCCTGATAGGTGAAGACCACGCTGTCCGGATTGGCGCGGCGCACGCCCGTGGCCACGGCGCAGGCGCGGCCGTGCTGCGCCTCCAGCGCGTCGACGGCAAAGTAATCATAGCTGAAGGCCGAGCAGCCCACCGACGCCACAAGGACGGCGCGATCCGTCGCGTCCAGCTCGTCGAGCACTTCGGCCACGAGGCGATGGGCTATGCCGTGGTGGCAGCCGGGGCAGTAGTGAGTGGGACGATCGACCTGCGCCGCGGGCGCGTCAAAGACAAGGCTCTCCCCCTCCCTCGGGCGCAGGGCTTCCGGCAGTGCGTTGCAGGGGTTGTTCATGAGCGGATCTCCTTGCCCGCCAGCGCCAGCCGGACGGGCTCTTCAAGCGTTTGCGCGTCGGCCAGCAGACCGGGCATGAGGCCGTGAAAGAGCACCTCGGCCCCGCGCCCCGCCGGGCCGAAGAGGGCGAGGCGCACGTCTTCGACCATCTGCCCCAGATTCTGTTCCACAACAAGGAAGCGCCGTCCGGGCCGGGCCGCGGCCAGCGCGCGCAGGCCTTCGTCCGGGAAGGGGTAGAGCGTGATCGGACGGAAGAGGCCGACGGCCGCGCCCTGCGCGCGAAGCGCGCGGATGGCGCTGCGCACGGCGCGGGCGATGCTGCCGTAGGCCACGACGACAAGGTCGGCGTCGTCCGTGTCCTGCGCGATCCAGCGGGCTTCCGCGCGCATGGCTTCATATTTGTCGCGCAACTGGCGGTTGCGGGCGGCAAGGGTGCCTTCGGCAAGGTAGACGGACTTGACGAGGCGCGGGGCCGCGCCGGGGCCGCGCCTGCCGCGTCCTTCCACGCGCCAGGGGGCGGCCAGTTCCGCCAGCCGTTCGGGGGCGAGCGCGTCGGGCGGGGGCGTGCGGCGCACGGGTTCCTTGATCTGCCCCACGACGGCGTCGCCGAGCACCATGACGGGGTTGGCGTAGGTAAAGGCCAGCGCAAAGGCCCGGAACATGAAGTCGTAGCATTCCTGCGCGGTGGCCGGCGCAAGCACGATATTGCGATGATCGCCGTGCCCGCCGCCCTTGACGGCCTGAAAGTAGTCGCCCTGCGAGGGGCCGATATCGCCGAGCCCCGGGCCGCCGCGCGCCATGTTGACGAGAACCGCGGGCAGCATGCTGCCCGTCATGTAGGAAAGGGCTTCCTGCATGAGCGAAATGCCGCAGCCGGACGAGGACGTCATGGACGGCACGCCGGAGGCGCAGGCGCCGAGCAGCATGGACGCCGCGCCCACCTCGCTCTCGGCCTGCACGTAGCAGCCTCCGATTTCGGGCAGCAGGCGCGACATGGCTTCGGGGATTTCGTTCTGGGGCGTGATGGGATAGCCGAAATAGCAGCGGCAGCCCGCGTCCACGGCGCCGAAGGCGACGGCTTCGTTACCCTTGATCAGAATGCGTTCGGGGGCGTCGCTCATGCTCTGCCTCCTTCCGCCGTCCGGGCGGTGCGAAAGACGCGAATGGCGGTATCCGGGCACATGACGGCGCAGGACGCGCACCCCGTGCAGCCTTCGCCGGAGGTCATGACCTCGTAACCCTGGTGATTGAAACGCCCGGACGGGCGGATGACGCCCGCGGGGCAGGCGTCGATGCAAAGGCGGCAGCCCTTGCAGCGATCCTCCAGAAAGACAATTCGAGACATGGAAACAATCTCTGCTTGGCGCAAGGTGGAAGTGTATGCGTTTTCCTGAAGAGAATATGCGCTTTGTTGCGCCGACCAGAGCGCACATTTCTCCTGACGGGGGGGATTCTGGCAATCGCGTCTTCCCCGGCTCCGAAATGGCGCGGCGCCGGGGAAGACGGGGGGCGGGAAAAGAACCGCGCCGCGCGGGCGCGGTTCTTTTCCCTTGAAAGCGCGACGCCGGATCTAGCGGATCAGCATGGCGTCGCCGTAGGAAAAGAAGCGGTAGCCCTCGCGGACGGCCTCGCGGTAGGCGTCGAGCACGCGTTCGCGTCCGGCAAAGGCGGACACCAGCATGAGCAGGGAGGATTCCGGCAGGTGGAAGTTGGTCAGCAGTCCGTAGATGACCCGGAAGGGACGGCCGGGATAGATAAATATGTCTGTCCAGCCCGCGAAGGGCTGCACGCGGCCGCAGAGCTGGGCCACGCCTTCGAGCGTGCGCGTGGAGGTGGTGCCCACGGCCACCACGGGGCGTTTCTCGGCCTTGGCGCGCGCCACGGCCTCGGCGGTCTCCTCGCTGATTTCCACATATTCGCGGTGCATGACGTGGCGGCGGATATCCTCGCTGCGAACCGGGCTGAAGGTGCCGTAGCCCACGTAAAGGGTGACTTCGGCCCAGCCGAAACCGGCTTCGCGCAGGCGTTCGCGCACGTCCTCGGTAAAGTGCAGGCCGGCCGTGGGCGCCGCGACGCTGCCGGTCTTGTCGGCGCGGGAATAGACGGTCTGGTAGCGGCCGGCGTCTTCTTCGCCGTCGGCGCGCTTGATGTAGGGGGGCAGGGGAATATGCCCGGTCGCGGCAAAGGCTTCGGCAAGATCGCCCTTCCAGAAGAGGCGGGCGCGACGGCGGCCGAAGGGGCCGGATTCCAGAACCGTGACGCTGATGCCCGCGCCGAAGCGCAGGGTTTCGCCGTCGCGGATGCTGCCGCCGGAACGCACCAGCCCTTCCACTTCCGCGCACAGTTCGTCTTCGTCGCCGTTTCTGGCCGGCGCGGCCTGCCGCAGCACCAGCGGCAGCGGCGTCAGCAGCAGGAATTCGACCTTGCCGCCGGTGTGGCGCGCGCCGAGCAGGCGGGCCTGAAGCACGCGGGAATTGTTGGCCACCAGCAGCGCCCCCGGCGGCAGGCAGGAGGGCAGATCGGAAAACATGCGGTGTTCGAGAGGGGCGTCGCCCCCGCGGGACATCACCATGAGGCGCGAATCTCCGCGGCGTTCGGGCGGGAACTGGGCAATCTGTTCCTGCGGCAGTTCAAAGGTATAGTTTCGCAGCAAATGGTCGTCGTCGGCGAACATGGATACATCCTTGATTTCGTGGCCTCGTCATGCGCCCGGCGGCGGCTTGCCAGCGTGCGGCGGAGAGGCTATCTAAAGAGGCGCGCGCCGCAGAAGGGCGGCGCGGCCGGGGCGCGGCATTCTCGCGGTCGTTCCGGGCTTTCCCGCTTTGGAGCGGACTACGCGGAAGAGGAGTATAGCCATGCGTCGAGTGCTTGTCACGTGCGCGTTGCTGGGGTGTCTTGCCGGAAGCGGCTGCGCCGACATGGGGCTTTCAAACCCCTTTGCCAACGGCGCGCCGGCCATTACCAACAACGGCGTGGAGGTCGCGCAAAGCGACCTGCTGGGGATCGTCCTGCCCTCGGGCATGCGGCGCTTTCCCTCGCACGGATACCGGCTTTCAAATCTCAACGGCGGCGAGGGGCTGGAAGTCCTGCGCGGCAATATCGGCGGCGGCGCGCTCATGAACAGCCTGCACACGGCCCTGAGCGCGCAGGGCTGGAACGTCCGCAGCTGCTGGCGCAAGGACGACCGCATCCTGAGCGTGTACGAAAGCGCCTCGCGCGTGGCGGTCATCCGCATTTCTGCGCAGGCCATGCTCAGCGTGCTGGAAATCTGGGCGGGAACGCGCCTGCCGGACGGCAGCCCCCTGAACATCCCCTTTTCCGTCCCGTCGAACCGGGGAAGCGCGCCGGCGCCCGGTTCCGACGCCGGCGGCTTCGAGCCGGAAGGCGCGCCCCAGGACTGGGGCGGAACCTCGCCGGGCATGTCGCCTTCGCCGTCCGGCGGCTGGGGCGATTCCGGCGGTCTTGAGGAGCGTACCCTATGACGGGCGGTTTTGCTTCGGCGGCGCGGAACACCTTCTTTGCCGGCCGGCGCCTGCATCTGGGCGTCTGCGGTTCCGTCGCCTGCTACAAGGCGGCGGACGCGCTGCGCGCCCTGCTGAAAATGGGCGTGCATGTTTCGGTTACGCTGACGCGCGGGGCGCGGCGCTTCGTGACGCCGGGTCTGTTCGAGGCGCTGGGCGCGCTGCCGGTCTATACGGACGCCGGCGCGGATCGGGATTCCTTCGGCGAGGAGGCCTTTGCCCATCTGGAGCCGGGGCAGCGGGCGGAAGCCATGCTGATCGCGCCCGCCACCGCCGACGCGCTGGCGCGTCTGGCCGGCGGCCGGGCCTGCGACATGCTCTCGGCGCAGGCGCTGGCCTTCGACGGCCCCCTGCTGGCGGCGCCCGCCATGAATCCCCGCATGTGGGCCAATCCGGCGACGCAGGACAACGTCGCGCTCCTGCGGCGGCGGGGCGTGCGCGTGCTGACGCCGGAAAGCGGCGTCATGGCCTGCGGCGACGAGGGCCGGGGGCGTCTTGCCTCGCTGGACGAAATTCTGCTCGCCGCCCTGCGGGCGCTTGCGCCGCAGGACATGGCGGGCCGGCGCGTCATGACGACGCTCGGCCCCACGCGCGAGCCCTGGGACGGCGTGCGCTTCTGGAGCAATCCTTCCAGCGGACGCATGGGCGCGGCGCTGGCGACGGCCGCATGGCTGCGCGGCGCGGAGGTCGACGCCGTGTGCGGACCGGGCTGCCCG
>CALUWU010000042.1 GCA_944324555.1 uncultured Desulfovibrio sp. | reverse complement strand
TGGTGCTCAAGGCCGACGTGCAGGGCAGCCTCGAAGCCATCACCGAAGCCCTCAACAAGCAGAGCACCGACAAGGTGCGCATCAATGTGGTGCATGGCGGCACCGGCGCCATTTCCGAATCCGATATTCTGCTGGCCAGCGCCTCGCAGGCCATCATCATCGGCTTCAATGTGCGTCCCACCGCCAAGATCAAGGATGTGGCCGACCGTGAAAGCGTGGATGTGCGTTTCTACGACATCATCTACAAGCTGGTTGACGACATCAAGAGCGCCATGGCCGGTCTGCTGGCTCCGGTGCAGCGCGAGGTCTACCTTGGTCAGGCCGAAGTCCGCAAGCTCTACAGCGTGCCGAAGGTGGGTATCATCGCCGGTTCCTACGTGGCCGACGGCAAGATCGCCCGCAATGCCGGCGTGCGTCTGCTGCGCGACGGCGTGGTTATCTACACCGGCAAGATCAGCTCGCTCAGACGCTTCAAGGACGACGCCCGTGAAGTCGTCAAGGGCAACGAGTGCGGCGTGGGCCTCGAAAACTTCAACGACATCAAGCTCGGCGACGTGATCGAAGCCTTTGAAACCGTGGAAGAAGCCGCTACCCTGTAGCGTCTTCCGCTCGTCCGAAACTATGGCGGCGCCTCGTCGAGACTCTCGGCGGGGCGCCGTTTTTGCGTCGGAAGGGCGGGCGCTCTTGACCGGGGCGGGCGTTTTGGCAACTCTGTGGAAGCGGGGCCTTTTTCCCCGACGGATCAAACTGCAACCAAGGGCAAGGAATGGGTGCAACGCTTTTTGTGGCGGTGCTGACGGTGGAGTTCAGCCTGGACGGCAACGACAACCTCAAGGGCAAGCGCCGCGTCGCCAACAGCCTGAAGCAGAAGGTTCGCAATACCTTCAACGTGGCCGTTGCGGAGACGGGGACGGAAGACAGTCTGACGCGCCTGCGTCTTGCGGTGGCGTCCCTTTCCAACAATGAATCGCATTTGCGGAGCCGCATGGACAAGTGCCTGCTGATGATGGAGGAGGTATGTCCCGAGCGGATGACGGACAGTCAGGTGGAGATCTATGCCGCGGAATGAGAATTTTCTGGAACATGTGCCGGAACGCTGGCGCGACGACGCGCTGCGTATGGCCGAGGCCCTGCGGAACGTCAATCGCGTTATCGTGTCCGGCCACGTCAACCCCGACGGCGACGCGCTGGGAGCGGTTGCGGCGTTCGGGTGCATACTGCGTTTTCTGGGCAAGGAGTTCGTACTTTACAGCGCCACGGGCGTGTACGAGTATCTGCGTTTCCTGCCGCTGCCCGGCGTGCTGCGCGACAATCTGGGAACCCTGCCCTTTGTCCCGGCAGCGGCGCTCGTGGTCGATTGCAGCGAGGCGAAGCGGGTCGGCGGCGATCTGGAAGCGAGGTTGTCAGACCTGCCGGTGATCAATATCGATCATCATCTGGGCGAGCCCATGCCGGCCGCGGCCCGCTGGATCGAGCCGTCGGCCGCGGCGACCGCGCAGCTCGCGGCCTATGTGGGCCTTGCGCTCGGCATGCCGCTGGAGGGCGATTTCGCGCAGGCGGTCATGCTGGGGCTGATTACCGATACCGGCGGCTTCGCGCACGGCAATACGTCCGCGGACGTTCTGCGGCTGTCGGCGCTGCTGGTGGAGAACGGCTGCGATCTGCCCGGACTGCGCGAGCGTATCGAAAGCTCCTGGAGCATGGGGCGGCTGCGTCTCTGGGTGCGGAGTCTCGACGGCCTGCGCTGCGAGCGCGACGGCAGCGTCGGCCTTTGCACCGTGACGCTGGACGATCTGCGGCGCTGCGGCGCGCGCAAGGAGGATTGCGAGGGCATTGTGGATCAGATCCGGCGTCTGCGGGGCGTGCGCATGGCGGCGCTCCTGCGGGAGGACGCCCCGGGCGTCTTCAAGCTGAGCATGCGCTCTTCCGGCGCGACCAGCGTGCGGGACGTGGCGACGCGCTTCGGCGGCGGCGGGCACCGCAATGCGGCGGGCGGCCTGCTGAACATGCCGCGCGAGGAAGCCGAGCGGGCCGTGTTGGCGGCCGCGGCGGAACAGCTGGACAAGGAGGAGGGCGCGCGCTCTTCCGATGCCTGACCAGCCGGAGCGAGCGGCGTTTTCGTTCGCCTTGCGCGGCCTTTTGGGAGCTGACGCTTTCTTGACGCGCGGCGGGACATACTGCTCTTGCGTCGGGAACGTCGAAAACGGGACGTTCCCGGCGCGGCGAATGCATTGCATCATCCCGCGGCGGCTTCCCCGTCCGCAAGGGCGGATTCCGGGAGAACGCCGGGAAAAGGCGGCGCGAGCCGCAAGGCGAGAAATATATGAAAGATCTGTTCAATAAGCTGGGCGCGCAGCTCAATTCCCAGTTCGGTAACGACGTCAAGGACAAGATCGGCGGCATGCTTGGCGGCCTGACCCAGAATTCCCCGGCGCAGAGCGTCAGGAACGGCATTTCCGGCATGGCCGGAACAGCGGCCAGGGGCGCGGGCGATATCGCCAATGCGGCCGGAGGCTTCGGCGCGCTGCTGGGCTCGGCGGCGTTCGGCGGCCTTCTGGGGACGCTCATGTCCGGCAAGACGGCGCGCAAGGTCGCCAAGGGCGCGCTGGTGGTGGGCGGCACTGCCGCCGTGGGCGCGCTGGCGTGGAAAATGTTTCAGAAATGGTCGGGTTCCTCCTCCGGGGCGCAGGCTTCAGCCGCTCCGGCGGCGCAGCCCGCGCTGACGGCCCCCGCGGCGCAGGCCGCCCTGCCCATGCAGGACGATTCCGCCCGTCTGCTGCTGGAAGCCATGATCTTCGCCGCGCGCGCCGACGGGCATATTGACGACGACGAAAAGGCGCATATCCGCGAAGCGGCGGCGCGGCTTTTCCCGGGCCAGAGCGCCGACGCGCTGGTCGCGCAGTCGCTGGAGCGTCCGCTGGACCCGGGCGCGCTGGCGGCGCGCGTCCGCAATCGCGAGGAAGCGCTGGATCTGTATCGCATTTCCGCCATGATTACGGGAGGCGATCATTTCATGGAGCGGAGTTATCTGGACGCCCTGGCCGCGTCTCTGGGCATCGCTCCCGGAGAAAAGGCGGCGCTGGACGCTCAGGTCATGGAATTCCGGCAGCAGCAGAGCGCCCTGTAGGGGCGCGATCGCCTCGGAGCGCGAACATCACACTCTTTTGCGGAGGCATGTAGCATGAAGCAGTCTGCGGAACAAAAGCTGCATTCCCGGCGGCGTGTCCTGCTGGCGGCGCTGACCGCGGCGGGCGTCGTATACGCGGCGCCCGCCCTGCTGGGGCTGAACGCGGCCCAGGCCTATAGCCGCTATACGCGGCCCACGCGGTACACCCGCCCCACGCGGTATACCCGTCCCACGCGCCATACGCGCTATACGCGCCCATCCCATTACGGTCCCTACCACGGCCCCTACGGGGGCGGCGGTTACGGCGGACAGGGCGGCGGCTGGAGACCGCGCTGAACATGACGACCTTTCATTTCGAGGGGCTGCCCTGGTCCCTGCGGATCGAATCGACGCCGTTGCGGGAGGCCGCGCGGCGTTTTTTCGCCCTGTGGCCGCACCGTCTTTCCGACGAGGAGGCCGACGGGCGCGTCGAGGCCCTGCCCGGCGGCGGCTATTGCTGGCGCTGCGGGGACAGGGTCGTGCGCGAGTCCTCGGCGGCGGCCTTTCTCTGCTCCCTCTCCATAGAAATGGCGCAGGCCTGCTGCGCCGCCCGCCCCGGCCTGCTGCGCCTGCATTCGGCCGCCGTCGCGGGGCGCGGGCGCGGTCTGCTGCTGTGCGGCAGGCATCATGCGGGCAAGAGCGTCCTGACGGCGCGCCTGATTGCCGACGGCTGGACGGGATTCGGCGACGACATGGCGGCCCTGACCACGGAATCGCGCCTGCTTTCCCTTGGCATAGCGCCGCGTCTGCGGCTTCCCTTGCCGCCTTCCAGGGCGTTGCGTTCCTTTGCGGCCTTGCGGAGGGGCTGCCGCGACGACGAGGCCATGTATCTTGACGCCGCGCGTTCCGGCACGGCGGCATGGGGCGAAGAGCACGATCTTCACGCCGTCGTCGTGCTGCGGCGGCGCGCGTCCGGCACGGCGCGCCTGCGCGCCCTGTCGGCCTCGGACGGCGTCGCGGCGCTGCTGGCGCGGACCCTGTTCGAGGGGGGCGAGGCCGGGGCCATGCTGGAGATCGCCTGCGGACTGATGCGGCGTCTGCCGTGCGTCGTGCTGGAATACGCCGATGCGGATGCCGCCGCGCGCCGGCTGGACGTCTGGGCGCGGCAGGGGCTGCCCCGGCCGCCGGAACTCGCGGCGGCGGAACGCGCCGCGCTGCTTCCCGGGCGGCCCGCGCCCGACGGGGAGGCGGCGGAACCTTCGTCCCGCCTCTGGCGGCGGGCCGGGAACGCGGTCTTCCGGCAGGTCGGGCTTGAGGGCTATCTTGCCGACGCCCGGGGCGCCGCGCTGTACCGTCTGAATCCGCTGGGTTGCGCGGTCTGGCGGATGCTGGACAGCCCGCTGAGCGAGGCCCGGACCGTAAGCCTGTTGCGCGAAGCCTTTCCCGGCACGGATCGCAATCGCATTGCGCGCGACGTGCGGCGGCTCTTCGAGGCCCTGCGGACGCGGCGCCTGGTGCTCCCCGTCCGCGGGGAGGCGCGGGGAGCGTAAAATCTCTTTGACTTGCGCGTCTTCTGCGGCTATGTTAGGCGCCTTACGTATGACCTACGCCTCTGAAAAACATAGAAGCGCCCCCCTGCCGCAGCTGCACGGCGTTCTTGTTCTCGACAAGCCGTCGGGGCCGACATCCGCCCGCTGTCTTTCCCGGCTCAAGCGCCTGGGCCAGAAGAAGATCGGGCATGCGGGCACGCTGGACCCCATGGCCTCCGGGGTGCTTCTGGTGCTGCTGGGCAACGCCACCAAGATTGCCGGTCATCTGCTGGCCGACGGCGGCAAGATTTACAGCGGCGCTTTCCGTCTGGGGCAAAGCACCGACACCTGGGACAAGGAAGGCGAAATCGTCGCCGAAGCTCCCTGGGATCACGTTTCGCCGGAGCAGGTGCGCGACGCCGTGGCCGCCTGGCGGGGCGTGTCCGAGCAGCCCGTGCCCCCCTATTCCGCGGCCAAGCATGAGGGAACCCCCCTGTACAAGCTGGCGCGCACGGGGAAGGAAACTCCGCAAAAGGTCAAAAGCATAGAAATTTCGCATGCGGAAGTGCTGGAAATGGCGCTGCCGCACGTGCGTTTCCGGGTCGCATGCAGTTCCGGCACCTATATTCGCTCCCTGGCCCACAGCTTGGGGATGCGCCTGGGGTGCGGAGCCGTGCTCACGGAACTGACCCGGGAATACAGTCACCCCTTCGGCCTGGATGCGGCCTGCGGCCTGGACGCGCTCTTGGACGATCCCCCGCTGCTGGAACGGAGTCTGCGCCCCATTGCGGAGGCGCTGCCCCACTGGCGGCAGGTGAGCGTGACGCCTGAAGAGGCCGCGAAAATACGCAACGGCATTGCCGTTCCCTGTCGCGACGAGGGCGACAGGGCCCTGCTGCTTGAACGGGGCGGGGCGCTGGCCCTCGCGCAGCGCGTGGAAACAGCCGCCGGGCCCTGCTGGGCCGTGCTGCGGGGACTTTGGACCTGAACTCTATCCGTAAAGGAGAACTGCTGTGGTGATGGACGCGAGCCAGAAGAAAACGATCATTGAAAATCACGCCAAGCACGAAGGCGACACCGGTTCCCCCGAAGTGCAGGTGGCCCTGCTGACCGCCCGCATCGAAGGCCTGACCGGCCACTTCAAGGTGCACAAGAAGGACTTCCACTCCCGCACCGGCCTGCTGAAGCTGGTCGGCCAGCGCCGGAAGCTCCTGAACTACCTCAAGAAAAAGGACATTCAGCGCTACCGCGCGCTGATTGAAAAGCTGGGCCTTCGCAAGTAGGGCCGCACGACGACGGAGGGGAGCCATCGCGCTCCCCTCCGCCGCGTCCGTCGGGATCGGCATGCCGGCGGACGCGCGCCGTCCCCGGAGCGGAAGCTTGGTCTTTCCCGGGCCGGCGCGGCGTTTGCAATGCCGGGCGTTTCAAATCGTCATGTTCAACTGGAAGGGGGGTCCGGACGAAACAGGCAGCGCGCTGCCCGTTTTGGGCGGAATCCCCTTCAGCGCGAATAAGGAATCTACATGTTGCAGGATATTTTTTCTCCTACCCGCGTGACCGCCGTCGTCGGCGGCAAGGAAGTCGTCTTTGAAACCGGCCGCCTCGCCAATCAGGCGCACGGGGCCGTATGGATTCAGTGCGGCGGCACCGTGGTGCTTGTGACCGTCTGCTCCCAGCCGCTGGAGTTTGACAAGGGCTTTTTCCCCCTGACGGTGGAATATTCCGAAAAGATGTACGCCGCCGGCCGTATTCCCGGCAGCTTCTTCCGGCGCGAGATCGGCCGCCCCTCGGAGCGGGAAACCCTTGTGTCCCGCCTTATCGACCGTCCCATCCGGCCCCTTTTCCCCAAGGGCCTCATCGAGGACGTGCAGGTGCTGGCCAGCGTCATCTCCGCCGATCAGGAAAACGAGTCCGACGTGCTGGCCCTTACCGGCGCTTCCGCGGCCGTGCTGCTCTCGCCCCTGCCCTTTGAGGGCCCCGTGGCCGGCGGACGCATCGGCCGCGTGGACGGCAATTTCGTGCTCAATCCCTCGTTCGAGGAGCAGAAGAACAGCGACCTTGATATCGTCTTTGCCGCCAGCGCGGACGCCCTGACCATGGTGGAAGGCGACGCGCTCTTCGTGCCCGAAGACGTGATCATCGACGCCTTGGAGTGGGGCCGTCAGCAGATTCAGCCGCTGATCGAGGCGCAGCTCAAGCTCCGCGAACTGGCGGGCAAGCCCAAGATGGACTTTACGCCGCACGAGGACAACGCCGTGCTGGTGGAGCGCGTGCGCGAACTCGCCATGGAGGCCGGCATCGAGGACGCCATGCGCGTGCCCGAGAAGCTGGCCCGCAAGGATGCGCGCAAGGCCGTCAAGGACAAGGTGCTGGCGGCGCTCAAGAACGATCCCGCCTGGGCGGAAGACGAAGTCGCGCTCCGGGAAAGCGGCGAAATTCTCGGCGATCTGGAAAAGAAGCTCGTGCGCGCCCGCATCGTCAACGAGGGGACGCGCATTGACGGCCGCAAGGTCGACGAGGTCCGTCCCATTCAGATTCAGACCGGCGTGCTGCCCCGGGCCCACGGCTCCGCCATCTTCCGCCGCGGCGAAACCAAGTCTCTGGTCGTGACGACGCTCGGCTCCTCCACCGACGAGCAGCGCGTGGACAGCCTGGCGGGCGACGTGACCAAGCGTTTCATGCTGCATTACAACTTCCCCCCCTTCTGCGTGGGCGAAGTCAAGCCCGTCCGCGTGTCCCGGCGTGAAATCGGGCACGGCGCCCTGGCGGAGAAGTCCCTGCGGCCCATTCTGCCGGGCGATACGGATTTCCCCTTTACGCTGCGCGTGGTGGCCGAAACCATGGAATCCAACGGTTCCTCTTCCATGGCGGCCGTGTGCGGCGGCTCCCTGTCGCTCATGGACGCGGGCGTGCCCGTTTCCGCTCCCGTGGCGGGCGTGGCCATGGGCCTCATCAAGGAGGGCGACAAGTTCATCGTGCTGACGGACATCCTCGGCGACGAGGACGCGCTCGGCGACATGGACTTCAAGATTGCCGGCACCGCCGAGGGCGTGACCGGCGTGCAGATGGACATCAAGATCACCGGCCTGACCACGGACATCATGCGCGCGGCCATGCGGCAGGCGCGCGAGGGACGTCTGCACATTCTGGGCGAAATGGCCAAGGTCATTGCCGAGCCCCGCAAGGAACTCTCGCGTTTTGCGCCGCAGCATGCCGAAATCTTTGTCAATCCTGACATTATCCGCCTGATCATCGGCCCCGGCGGCAAGAATATCAAGGCCATCACCACGGCCACCGGCGCGTCCGTGGATATCGAGGACTCCGGCCGCGTGTCCATTTTCGCGCCGACCGCCGACGCGCTGGAAAAGGCCCGGGAAATGATCAGCTACTACGATCAGCGCCCCGAGGTAGGCCGCAACTATCAGGCCAAGGTCAAGAAGATTCTGGAAATCGGCGTGATCGTGGAAGTGCTGCCCAACGTGGAAGCGCTCGTGCACGTGTCTCAGCTTGACGTGATCCGCGTGGAGCAGCCCGGCGACGTGGCCCATGTGGGCGAAGACATGCTTGTCAAGGTTGTGGAAATCAACGGGGATCGCATCCGCGCCAGCCGCAAGGCCGTGCTTCTTGAAGAGCAGGGCCATCCCTGGAGCCCCGAAGACACCGCCCGGCCCCAGCGCGAGCGCGGGGATCGCGAACGCGGAGATCGGCATGGCCGCGGCGGACGCGAACGCCGCGATCGCGACCGTCGCTAGGCGAGGGGGAACGTATGGCCAAGAAGACTGGCAAGACAGCCGCGAAGAAGGACGCGACGGCGCCCGAAAACGCCGCGCCTTCACAGGAAGCGGAAAAGCAGGTTCTGAGCGAAGAGGAGGCCCGCGCGCTGCTGGAAGGGCGCGACCGCGTGCATGCGGAGGCGCTCGGCTCCCAGTGGGCCGTGGTGCTGGGGGGCAATCCCGCGCAGCTCATGCCTTCCGTGGTGGCTCAGGTCATTTCCGAAGGCGGCACCCGCGCCGCGTGGCAGTGGCTGATCGGCGAACAGGAGCATATTGTCATGGCCTGGCCTGCGGATCAGCCCGTCCGGGCGGCCGTGGTCATGCGCTCGCAGGAGCGCGGCGGACAGTTCAAGCCGTGCGACGCCTTCCCCCTGCTGGAAGGCCTGCCCAACGACCTGACCGTGGCCGAAGTGCATCCCTGGGAGGCCGGCAGCGGCGCCAACGTGGCCGTTACCATGATGGAAGGCAAGAATCCCATGTGGTTCTATGATCCCTTCTATCTGCGCGACAAGAACGATCTGACGCCGGGAGTGACCCATACGTTTACCGTCGCCGGTCTTGCTCTCGGCATCCGCAAGGCCCTGCTGGATGATGTGACCATCACCCAGGGGCCGGAGTACGACGCCTACGCCCTGCGCTGGCTTCAGGAGCACCCCGGAAAGACCCGGCTGGACGTTCCGCCCTACAAGGTGCCGCTGAACGGCCGGCATATGATCATGCCCGGCCGGGCGTTCGGAGAGTATCAGATGCGCGCCGCCGTCGAGGACGTGCAGGACGTGCAGCTGGAAAGAATGCCCCTGAAGCTGCTGCGCCTGAGCTTCCCCTTCAACGATCGGCCGCCGCTGCTGCTGCCGGTCTACGCCTCGGCCATGGTGCTGGGCGACTATCAGCCCAAGGCGGGCGACGACGTCGACCTCTATGTCTGGTTGCAGGGTCGCGTGATCGACTTTGATCCGCATGAGGACGCCGGACAGGCCTGATTCCTTGCAGCATGAAGAAAAACGGCGCGCCGCGCCGTTGTGGAAAAAGGCGATGCGCCTCCGGGCGCATCGCCTCTTTCTTTGGCGTATCAGAGCATTTTCAGTCTGAAACGCTCCAGGGGCAGGACTCATTATCAAGATACGTTTCCTGCGGGCTGGCATGCAAAAAAAATACATATATCATCGCATGATACAGCAACGTCCATCTTTGCCCATCAGCACATTGTGTGCGGGTTTGGGGGAAGATGGGGGTGTTTGAGGGGGAAGAAAACGTAATGAGTTCTGACCCTAACGCAATTATACAGACTGGAGCAAAGGCGGTTCCTCCCGCAATGCGATATCGACGGCATAGTCGCCGTCAATCAGAATGCGTTCGCCGTACTCCCGCCATGTCGCCGCATAGCGCGCGTTTTCCGCAAGGAGAAGGGATTTCGTGCACCAGGCGTCGTCCCCGCGTCGCTCGGCGGCGCAGGCGTGCTTCTTGATTTCCGCAAAATGCGTTTCAATGTGGCGCCGGCTCATCACGAGGCAGAAAGCGCGAATCTCCCTCAGGTAGTCGTCCGCAAGATCCTTTTTCCAGTCGGGCGGGATGTAGCCCCCCTCAACGACAAGATCCTGCCCGTTCTCAATGGCCGTCTTCATGATTTCCCGGACGATCGGCCACAGGAAGACTTCCAGCCGTGCGTCGTCCTCGGGCGTGAGCAGCGCGACGCCGCTTCTGATCAGGCCCATCTTCAGGAGATCGACGGACAGGCAGGAATAGCCGTATCGCGCGACAACCTTTTGCGCCAGCAGGGTCTTCCCCGTATGCGTCGCGCCCGTGATCAGTATAATCATGGCCGTTCTCCATCCGCGGGAAACGCGGTCTTCTTGCGCCGCCCCGCTACGGATTTCACGGGGAACGCTCCCGCGCGTGGCGGAACCGAGAGGGGCGCGGAAGCCCGTCCGGGCGCTTCCCTTCCGCCGGAGCCGGAATCAGGCGTTGCCGTAGAAGGGGGGCAGCAGCTTTTCCGGGCTGCGTCCTATGCGGTATATCTGCACGGTATAGGCGCTCTTGCCGCCGCAGAGCGGGCAGGCGTCGGTCATGAGCAGGCAGCTCTCGTCCAGCTCCAGCGGGTCTATGCCCGCCGCCCGGAGGAGTTTTGCCGTCCGCTTGCCTTCCCACATGACCGGCGCGCCGCAACGGCTGCACTCGACATAGAGCAGATCAACGTCGAAGGGATGCACTTCGGGCAGAAGGGGAACTTCAATCGCTCCCTTTTCGGGGTCCCGGCGACGGTGATAGCGCCGGGGCAGGGGATGCCGCTTGCCGTAGGGGCGCAGGCCGCTCTTGCGCGGCGCTGCCCCGGCGGCTACACTGCCGCCATGAATGCGTCGTCTCGTCATATTCGTCTCTTGCCGCCTGAATTGTGTAATCAGATTGCCGCGGGAGAGGTCGTAGAACGTCCCGCCAGCGTCGTCAAGGAACTGGTGGAAAACAGTCTCGACGCCGGGGCCGACGCCGTCGACGTCCGTCTTGACAACGGCGGGCAGGCCCTGATCCGCGTTCAGGACAACGGCGCGGGCATTCCGCGCGAGGAAATGGCCCTGGCCGTCACGCGTCACGCTACCAGCAAGATTGCAAGTCTGGAAGACCTGGAGCGGATCCGATCCTACGGCTTTCGCGGGGAAGCCCTGCCCAGTATCGCGTCGGTATCGCGCTTTTCGCTGACGTCCGCCGCGCGGACGAAAGGCGGCGAGGCCGCGGAGGCCTGGCGCATGTCGCTGGAATTCGGCCGTTGCGTGGACGAAGGGCCCGCGGCCCTGCATCGGGGGACGATCGTCGAGGTGCGCGACCTCTTTGCCAACGTCCCCGCCCGCCTCAAGTTCTTAAAGACTCCGGCCACGGAATTCAAGCGCGCGCAGGAATGGCTGACCCGTCTTGCGCTGGCGCGCCCGCAGGTCGGCATACGGCTTGCCGCCGGTTCGGCTTCCGGCGGCGAGCGGGAGGCGCTCCGCTTTCTGCCCGGGCAGGACGTGAAGACGCGGCTGGCCCTCATCTGGCCGGAGCTTGTGGTCGAGGCGCTGCGCCCCTTCGACGGCGAGCGTTACGGCGTCAGGGCGCACGGTTTCGCGGCCCTGCCGGAAGTCGCGCAACTGCGCGGCGATCGCATCCTGCTCTATGTCAACGGGCGCATTGTCGCGGACAAGCGCCTGCTTGCGGCCGTGCGCGAGGCCTACAAGGGGCGTCTGACAAGTCGCGACTATCCGCAGGTTATCCTTTTTGTGGAAATGGACGCCGCCGACGTCGACGTCAACGTCCATCCCGCCAAGTCGGAAGTGCGGTTCCGGGATGAGTCCGCCGTCTTTTCGGCCGTGCTGCACGCCGTTCAGGCCGCGCTGCGCACGCCGCTGGAGGCGTCTCTGGAGGGGAGCGCCGCCGCGGAGGCGGAAGAGGAGAGCGGGGGCGCGGCGCAGGGCAGTCTGCTGCCGCCGCGTCCGCAGGGCTTTTGGGGGAGGGCGGATCATGCGCCCGTCATGGAAGAACGCTTCTCGCGCAACGGCGACGTTGCGGACGGCGGCGACTGGGAAGTTTCGCAACGGGAAACGCGGCCGGTTCCGCCTGCGGAGCGCGAACCCTTCCTTGGCATCGCGCCCGGGGCCGGGCTGGCCGAGGAGCCGGCCCCCTATGGCGGCGAGCGGCGTCCGCCCGCGGTCGTCGTTCCGTCGCCCGTCGCGGCGCCGCCCGCGCCCCTTTCCCCGCCGTCGCCGGCTCCCGCGCCCCTTGCGGAGGACGACGCGGCGGAAGCGTCCGATGCGGGGCGGGAAGGAACGCCGTTGCGGGTGGGAGATTTCTTCTACCTCGGGCAGGTGGCGGAAACGTATCTTGTGCTGCGCGACCGCGAGGGCGCGTTGCTGCTGGTGGATCAGCACGCCGCGCATGAAAGGGTGCTGTACGCGCGCCTGCGGCGCGGCGCGTTCAGCGGAACCGGGCAGATGCTGGCCCTGCCGCTGGAACTTGCGCTGCATCCCGCCGAACAGGAGCGGTTCCGGGAGATTCAGGGCGTTCTTGCGGAAATGGGATTTGAACTGGAGACGGCGCAGGGCGCGTTGCTGGCGCGCAGCATTCCGCCAAGCCTGAACAGGGCCGAGGCGCGCGATTTTCTGCGCGAAGCGCTGGCCGGACGCAAGGACGATCTGGCGGCCATGTTCATTTCCCTGTCCTGCAAGGGGGCGATCAAGGCCGGGCAGCGGCTGACGCCGGACGAGGCTGCCGGTCTGCTGCGGCAGTGGCTGGAAACGCCGGAACGGGAATACTGCCCGCACGGCCGGCCAGCCGTCCTGCGCTGGGATGCCGGGGCGCTGGAACGCCTTTTCAAGCGCAGACAGTAGGGGAGAGCGGCGCGCCCGGCGGTCTGGCGGAGAGATTGTTTCGGGGAGGGGGCAACGCCCCCTCCCCATCGTTTTTCTGGGGGGAAGAAACCCCTTCCCCCAAAGAATCGCAGGTCTAGCCCTTCTTTTCCTGTTTGGCCCAGCTGTCGCGCAGCGTGGCGGTACGGTTATAGACGGGCAGGGCGTCCGTGCTGTCCTTGTCCTTGCAGAAGTAGCCGAGGCGTTCAAACTGCACGGTCTGGCCGACCGGCGCCGAGGCGAGGGCGGGTTCGATCCAGGCGTCGATTTCCTTGAGGGAATCGGGGTTGATGGCGTCGAGGAAGGTCTGCCCCTCCGGCATGGCGTTGGGATTTTCCGCGGAGAACAGATGCTCGTACAGGCGCACGCGGGCGGGCGCGGCGTGGGCGGCGGAAACCCAGTGGATGGCGCCCTTGACCTTGCGCCCGTCGGGGCTCTGGCCGCCTTTGCTTTCGGGATCGTAGACGCAGCGCAGTTCCGTCACATTGCCGTCGGCGTCGGTAACGACGTCCTTGCAGGTAATGAAGTAGGCGTAGCGCAGACGCACCTCCGCGCCGGGGGCGAGGCGGTGGAATTTCTTGGGCGGGTCGAGCCGGAAGTCGTCCCGTTCAATATAGATGGTGCGGCTGAAGGGTACGGCGCGGGAACCGTAGGACGCGTCTTCGGGGTGATAGGGCATCTCAAAGGTTTCCGTCTGATCCTCGGGGTAGTTTTCGATAACGACCTTGAGCGGATCAAGCACGGCCATGACGCGGGGCGCAACGGCGTTGAGGCGTTCGCGGATGCAGAATTCCAGCATGGCGTATTCCACGGTGGAGTCGGTGCGGGCCACGCCGATGCGGGAACAGAATTCCCGCAGGGCTTCCGGCGGCACGCCGCGGCGGCGCAGGCCGCTCAGGGTCGGCATGCGCGGATCGTCCCAGCCGCGCACATGGCCTTCCTTGACGAGCTGAATGAGCTTGCGTTTGGAAAGGACGGTGTGCGTCAGACCCAGACGGGCGAATTCGATCTGCTGCGGATGATAAAGCCCCAGCGTGTCGAGAATCCAGTCGTAGAGTTCGCGGTTGTTGTCGAACTCCAGCGTGCAGAGGGAATGCGTGACGCCCTCGATGGAGTCCGACAGGCAGTGCGTGAAATCGTACATGGGATAGATGCACCACGCGTCGCCGGTGCGATGATGGGCGGCGTGACGGATGCGGTACAGCGTGGGGTCGCGCATGATGATGTTGGGCGAAGCCATGTCGATCTTGGCGCGCAGGACCCGCGCGCCGTCGGGGAATTCCCCGGCCTTCATGCGGCGGAAGAGATCGAGGTTTTCCTCCACGCTGCGATTGCGCCAGGGGCTCTCCTTGCCGGGGCGGGTAAGCGTGCCGCGGTATTCGCGGATTTCCTCCGCGCTGAGATCGTCCACATAGGCGCGGCCCATCTTGATCAGCTCTTCGGCGTAGGCATAGAGCCGGTCGAAGTAGTTGGACGCGTAAAATTCCCGATCTCCCCAGTCGCCGCCGAGCCAGCGCACGTCCTCGCGAATGGCGTCGACGTATTCCGTCTCTTCCTTGGCGGGGTTGGTGTCGTCGAAGCGCAGATTGCACAATCCGCCGAATTCGCGCGCCACGCCGAAGTTCAGACAGATGGACTTGGCGTGCCCAAGGTGGAGATAGCCGTTGGGTTCGGGGGGAAAGCGCGTATGCACCTGGCCGCCGAAGCGTCCTGAAGCGTTGTCGTCCATGATGCGCGCGCGGATGAAATCCACGCTCTGCTTGCCGGTTTCAGCCGTGGGGGCGGTTGTCGTTGCTTCCTGCGTGTCGCTCATATGGCTTGTAATCCTCTGTAGCGCGCTCCCGCGCGGTAATGTCAAGGCGGATGCGGCGTACGGGCCGCAGCGGAATGGACGAAAATTTTATGCCATGTCGCGTCGAGGGTCAACGAGCGGTTGCCCGGGGATCTTTTTGCAAAAAAATTCTTGACAGAAACGCCTCGTGTCCGTAAAGTCCGTTCTTGCGTTTGGGTGCAAAAGAAAAGCGCTCAAAAGCGGAGAGGTGTCCGAGTCGGCCGAAGGAGCTCGCCTGCTAAGCGGGTATACGGTGTTGAGCTGTATCGAGGGTTCAAATCCCTCCCTCTCCGCCAAACAATCATTCAAAGAAGTTCGAGAAAGTCCGCAAAGCGTTGAGCCAAGCGGACTTTCTTCGTTTTCAAGGTCTTTCAACGTTCGCCAAGGTGCATGGACAGCCGCAAAAAAAGGGGGCAACTTTGGGGGCAAGCATGTTGCCCCCATTTCCCGCACAAAGGAGTTGCCCCCAATGCCTCAGAAGTTGACGGATACCGCCATTCGCACGGCGAAGCCCAGAGAGAAACCCTACAAGCTGGCGGACGGTGGCGGCCTTTATGTTGAGGTTGCCCCCGGCGGCGGCAAGTGGTGGCGTCTCAAGTACCGTTTCGAGGGGAAAGAGAAGCGGATTTCCCTTGGCGTCTATCCTGCCGTCTCTCTCAAGGAAGCCCGGTTGAGGGCGCTTGC
>CALUWU010000041.1 GCA_944324555.1 uncultured Desulfovibrio sp. | reverse complement strand
CTGCAACTGGCCGCGACCTGCGCCGCCGCCGGCCTGCCGGGCATAGCGGCCCGCGAGCTGGCCGCCGCCCGCGCCGCCGGTCTGGACGAGGCGCTGGCGCAGCTCGCTCCGGCGGCGCCCGCCGCCGCGGCCGCCGCGACGCCGCCGCCCGCCGTGCCGGTGGACGCGCAGATCGCCGGCGTGGACGTGCTTGATCTGGAGGCCGCCGCGCAGGCGCTCTGGAAGGAAAATATCTATGCGGAAACCGCCATGGGCTGCACCGGCCCGGTCATCCGCGTTCAGGCGAGCCTCAGGGAAAAGGCCGCCGCCATTCTGCAACGCGAAGGCTATCTTGCGCCTTCTGAAGGAGAACTCCAATGATCGAAATCGACAAGGACAACTTTGAAGCCGAAGTGACCCAGTCCCCCATCCCCGTCGTGCTGGATTTCTGGGGTCCTCAGTGCGGCCCCTGCCTCGCCCTGATGCCCGACGTGGAAAAGCTCGCCGAGCGCCTCGAAGGCAAGGTGAAAATCTGCAAGGTCAACGTGGCCGGCAATCGCCGCCTCTGCATCAGCCTCAAGGTCATGAGCGTGCCGACCTTCCTTTTCTACAAGGGCGGCGAATGCACGGATCGGATCTCGGGCGACGAGGTCAGCCTGGAGGCCATTACTTCCCGCGCCGAGGCGCTGGCCGGCTAACGCAAATCTTTTGAAGCGGCGGGGCCGTCCGAGGGCGGCCCGGGTTCCGGCGAAGCGTCCTTCGCCGGAGCGCCGCGATATCTCCTGAACATTTCGCCTCTGATATGCGCCCTCCATGTCTGGCGAACGGGGGAGGGGCCTGCGCCCTCCCCCGCATCCGCAACGCCTGCGGGTGAGAGCGCGACGCCGCCCGGATGCGGGCGCGGAGGGATGACAAAAGCATTTTCTGGTTAAGGAAACGCGCCCGGCCCGGAGGCGCGCGTTGCCGGAAAGCACGGGGTTCCGGCGCGCGTGAGCTTCGGCGTCTGCTCAGGCAGGCGGCCTGCCGCGGGGAAAAAGGCGTTTTTCTCGATGCGGACGGACAGCGATTGTCCGGGCGCCGGCGCGGAACGTACAGGCGGGATTCTTCCCGCGTAACGTCGCCCCGTCTTCGGGGCGCAAAAAGGAGCGCGTATGAGCAAGCTCGCTGGCAAGAAGCTGATTCTTCTTGGCGAACGGGACGGCATTCCCAGCCCCGCCATGGAGAGCGTCTTCGCCAACAGCGGAGCGGAAGTGGTCTTCGCGGCCACGGAATGCTTCGTCTGAACGGCGGCAGGCGCCATGGATCTGCAGAATCAACAGCGCATCAAGGACGCCGCCGAATCTTTCGGCGCCGACAACATCATTGTCGTCCTTGGCGCTTCCGACGCTGAAGGCGCCGGCATCTATGCCGAAACCGTCACCGCCGGCGACCCCACCTTTGCAGGTCCTCTGGCAGGAGTCTCGTTGGGACTCCCCGTCTATCACATTCTGGACCCCCTGCTGAAGGCCGAAGCCGATCCGCAGGCCTGGGAAGAACAGATCAGCATGATGGAAATGGTGCTGAACGCCGACGCCCTTGTGGCCGCCGTCAATGAAATGCGGCAGCAGCACGGCAAGGACGTCCTCTAGGGCGACGTTTTTGGAATCGCCCGCCGTTTCCGGCTGATCCGGACGAGGTATCCTCGCGGAAAAACGAAGGGATGAAAGAAGCGTTTCTTTCATCCCTTTTTTGTGTTCTGGAGCATTTTCAGCGTGAAACGCGTCGCGTTTCAAAAAATGACATGACCCGTCGGACGCGGCGCGCGGGTTTTGGGGAGGAAGGGGTTCCTTCCCCCTCAAGATAAACGTGCGGCCTGTCGCCGCGCCGCCGCTTGCGTTTTTCAAAGGTAAAACGATCTACCGGCCCGGGCCGCGTTCCGGGTTCCGCCGCTTCCGTTCGTGAAGATGCAGGTGCGGGCTGTGCAGCATGGGCCCGAGGGCTATGCCGAGCGCGCCAAGCACGACGGCGAGCGCGCCGAGCGAGCTGAGCAGCGAAAGACGCTCCAGAGGGAAGACGGCGGGAAAGGCCGCGTGCCCCAGGTATTCAAGCGCGAGCGTAAAGAGGGTGGTCGTGGTAAGAACGGCGCTGACCTTGGCGGAATGCCAGATGTTCATGGCCCGGGTAAAGGAGCCGTAGGCCACGATGGTATTGACGCAGGCAAAGGCCAGACAGCAGAGCTGGAAGAAATCAAGGTTGAGGACGGCCGAGGGCGAGGACGCGGGCAGAAGACCGAGAGCGCAGCAGGGATAGATGACGCGCAGGATGCGCGTGGGCGTCGTGACGCGCAGCAGCACCTTCTGGGCGAGGCCGTAAATGGACCAGACCAGGGCGGCGGTGAGGCCCAGCATCATGCCGAAGGCAAAGTCGCCGCCGCCGGAGAAAAGATCGGCCAGACGAACATTGAAGAAGAGCAGCAGCCCGGCGACGAGCGTCGCCACGCTGACCCCCTGAACAGGCAGGAACGGCTCGCGCAGGATGAAGATGCCGCCCATGAGCAGCAGCATGGGGCCGGCCTGGGCGAGTATCTGGCAGGCGGAGGCGCTGAGGTAGCCCACGGAAGTGTTGAAAAGCACAAAGTTGGCCCCGAGACCGAGCGTCGCGAGCACGAGCAGGCCCATGTCGCGGCGGGAAAGCGGCGCTGCCGGGCGGGGGGCGGAGCGATCGGGGAGAATCCATATCCAGACGGCGGCGACGCAGAAGCGCAGGCAGACGATGGTGACGGAATCCATGACGGGCAGGAGCTGCTTGACGGCCAGCGGCAGCGCGCCCCAGAAGAGCGCGGTCAGCAGCGCAAGGCACAGGCCTGCGGCATTGGGATTGAGCATGATCACCTCCGGGGGGGGAAGGAAGAACGGAAAGCCGCGCGGGAAGAGCGGCGGCGTCGCGGCCGGCGGCATGGTCGTTCCCGGTTCGGACGCGGATTGTGCCGCCGCGGGCAAGGGAACGGCGGAACGGGGCCGGCGCGCGTCAACGCGGAGCAAAGAGGACGGGAAACACAGGATAAGGGCTCTACGCGCCTTGGGCGGTTTTGGCAAGCTCCGGGGAGCTTGTCCCCGGCGTCACACAAGGCCCCGCCAAAGCGTGAAAAATGCTTTTTTTCAACCAACAGGTTGAAAAGATTGTGAATTGTGCAATAATGTTGCTAGAGCAACAATATTTTGTCGGCATAGGGCTATAACTCGGAGAAACACGGCGTCAACGGCTTCGGTTTCGGCGGATTCCGGCGGCGGTTTGTGCAAAAAAGAGCGTTTTTTTGTGAAAGATGTTGCAATGGCAACATGACCTCCTGAAAAGCCTGCTATCATGAAGACCATGTGAAAGGCTGAACGCGCCGCGCGGCGCTTCGAGCTTGTCGGAATAGGGCGTTGCCGGAAGGGACGGCAACGTGGGAGGCAATAACGCGTTTTTTTTCACAACAGGCGACTGCCGCAAGGATTCCAAGGAGGAAGTATGGGAGCGGAAGCAAACGCGGAAGCAAATGTGGAAACGCAGAAGAAGCAGCTGCCCATCGGGACTATCCTGCATACGGTGATAGGCGTGGGGCTGATGTTCTCCGGCCTGTTTCTCCCCTGTCTTTCCATTGTGACGGAACCGACCGAAAAGCTGCTGGCCCTGGGGCTGCCGCAGGTGGACGGCGGGCTGCTGGTGGAAGTGACCCGCATGGGCATGATTGCCACCATGATCTTTCTCGGCGTGGTCTATCTGTGGACCTTCGTCGATACGTTGTGGCCGGGCTTCCTCGGCCTGCTGATGCTGATTTTCTGCGGCTATGCCCCGGCGAATCAGATCCTTACGATGTTTTTCGGCAACCCGATGGTGGTCATGATCTTCTTCCTGATGATCTTCGCCTCCGCCATCGTGCACAGCAACATCGCCGCATGGCTCGCGCGCTGGCTGATGACGCGCGATTTCATTGAAGGCCGCCCGTGGATCATGACGGCCACCCTGCTGGTGGGCACCTACTGCGTGGCCTTCCTCGATCAGGTCACGGCCTGCTTCCTCATGTGGCCCATCCTGTTCTCCATCTTTGAGGAAACGGGCTACAAGAAGGGCGACAGCTACGTTTCCATCATGACGGTCTACGTCGTCATCGCCATCCTGTGCTCCTTCGCCACCGACCCCTTCAAGGGCGGCGCCTTCTATCTGCTGGTGAACCTGCAGAGCCTGGCCGCCGGGGATTCCGGCATGGCCGTGCCCGTCCTGAACACCGCCGCCTATCTGGTGTTCGGCGTGGTGATTTCCCTGGGCAGCATCGCCGTCCTGCTGCTGCTCATGCGCTTCGTGTTCCGCGTCGACGTGTCGCCCCTGCTGCGTCTGAACGTGGCCGCCCTGAAGAAGGAACCCCTGCCGCCGCTCACCGGCAATCAGAAGGTTCTGCTGGCCGTCTTCTTCTTCTACGCCATGTGGCTGCTGCTGCCCTCGCTCATCGGCAAGGAAAACGTCGTGGGCGCCTTCCTGACGCGCAACACCATGGCCGGTTCCGCCGTGGCCGTGCTGCTGATCTGCATCATCCCCATCAAGGGCCGCCCCGTTGCCGATATCTGCGTGAGCAACGCCGTCTACCCCTGGCGCGTGTTCTTCCTCATCGCCTTCGCCATGCTGCTGGGCGGCGCCATGACGGCCAAGGGCACCAACGTGGCCCTCTGGATGGAATGCGCCATGCGCGGCATGCTGTCGGGCTTCAGCATCACGGCCCTGACCGTCGCGGTCATCCTGCTGGGCATTTCGCTGACCAACTTCTGCAACTCCGTGGTGCTCGGCCTCGTGCTGACCCCGGTGCTGCTGGCCGTGAGCCACGCCTTCGGCTTCTCCGCCGGGCCCATCATGGCCTGCTTCATCTTTGCCGTGCTGATCGCCGCCTGCACGCCCGCGGCCTCGCCCTTCGCGGCCCTGCTCTTCGGCAACACCAAGTGGGTCGCCAAGACGGACATGATCAAGCACAGCGTCATCGCCTCGGTCGTGGTCGCCGGGGTCATCATCGTCGTTGGCATGCCGCTGGCAACTCTGATTTTCGGCTAGCGGCAAGGATGCCCGGAGTGCCGAGCATCGCATAGCCGTTCCGGGAGGGGCGCGCCCCCTCCCGGAATGATTCAAGCGCTGCCCCGGGCAGCCCGTTTGAGAGGTCCTGTTATGGAAAAGTATGATATCATTATCGTGGGCGGCGGCCCCGCCGGCCTGACGGCTTCCATCTACGCCGTGCGCGCGAACATGAAAACCCTGGTGCTCGACAAGCTCGCCCCCGGCGGTCAGATCATCAATACCAACGAGATCGCCAACTATACCGGCTTCGGTACCATCAACGGCGCCGAGCTGGCCATCAAGATGTTCGAGCATTCTCAGGAAGTGGGCGCGGAATTTGACTACAAGACCGTCGTCGCCATCGAGGATCACGGCGATACCAAGGTCGTCGTCTGCGAAGAGGACGACGCCCGCTACGAGGCCAGCGCCGTCATCATCGCCACCGGCACCCGGCCCCGCCGTCTGGGCGTGCCCGGCGAAGAGGCCCACGCGGGCGCCGGCGTGAGCTGGTGCGCCATCTGCGACGGCGCCCAGTACCGCGGCAAGGACGTCGTCGTCATCGGCGGCGGCAACTCCGCCGTTGAGGAATCCATCTACCTTGCGGGCATCGTGAACAAGCTCACCGTGGTGACCATGTTCGATCTCACGGCCGACCCCGTGGCCTGCGACAAGCTGCGCGCCATGCCCAATGTGGATATCTATCCCTATCAGGACGTGCTGGAATTTGTCGGCGACGCCAAGATTGAAGGCGTTCGCTTCAAATCCACCAAGGAAGACGCCACGGAGCGCCTCGTCAAGTGCGACGGCGTGTTTGAATACATCGGCCTGGAACCCACGGCCGGTTTCTGCGCCAACCTCGGCATCCTGAACAAGATGGGCTGCATCGAAACCGACAGCCAGATGCGTACCTCCCGCCCCGGCATCTTCGGCGCGGGCGACATCATCGCCAAGCAGCTGCGCCAGGTCGCCACGGCCTGCGGCGACGGCGCCGTGGCGGCGCACAACGCCGCTTCCTACGTCGAATCCCTGCGCAAGTAACCAGAGGAGATCATAATCATGATTACCGAAGTCGATACCGTTGCCTACGACGCGCTGGACAAGTCCGGCGCCATGCTGGTCGAATTCTATTCCAAGACCTGCGGCCCCTGCAAAATGCTGGCCTTCGTGCTGAAGGACGTGGCCAAGAACGATCCCGATTTCCCCATCTACACCATCGACTACGACGCCAATCAGGAACTCAAGGAACGCTGCGGCGTGAAAGGCTTCCCCACCCTTCTTTTCATGAAGGACGGCGTGGAAGTCTCCCGCCTCGAAGGCCTGAAGCAGAAACCCGCCATCCTCGAAGAAATCGCCAAGCTCAAGGGCTAAGGCGTCCCGTTCCCCCCATCTTCTTTACGGAGGAAAATCATGAGCACCAACCGCGTCACCCATACTCTTGAAGAGCATCTCATCACCCGGCAGAACAAGGCCGAAAAGGAATTCCTGGCCGCCTTCGAAAGCGAAAAGCCCTCGCTCGAAAACGCCCACGTGCTGGTGAATCCCTACCTCATCAACCCCCTGTGCGCCCTGATCCTCTTCAAGACGGACAAGCCCGCCGCCGCGACCCTCACCATTCACGGCAAGCGCAACGATCGTGAAAACATCGTCCACGCCTTCCCCGAAGGAACCAGCCACGCCCTGCCCGTGGTCGGCCTCTACGAAGGCGTGATCACCAGGGTTACGGTCGCCCTGTCCACCGGCGAAAGCAAGACCTTCGAAATTCAGGCCCAGGCCCTGCCCGAAGACGTGTGCCGCTGCCGCAATATCAATACCTCCATGGACTACTTCGGGAACAACTTCATGTTCCTGACCCCCGCCGGCAAGAACCTGCCCACCGCCTACGACTACATGGGCGACATCCGCTGGCTGCTCACCGTCAACACCATGTTCGACATCAAGCGTCTGAAAAACGGCAACATCATGACCGGTTCGCAGCGCTTCTGCCGCATGCCCTACAACGCCACCGGTCTGGTCGAACTGAATCTGCTGGGCAAGATCTACAAGGAATATCGCATGCCCGGCAACTATCATCACGACCACTTTGAAATGCCCGACGGCAACATCCTCGCCCTGACGCAGGATTTCTCCAACGGCAGCACCACCGTTGAAGACATGATCGCCCTGCTGGATCGCGAAACCGGCGAAGTCCTCCGCACCTGGGACTACAAGACCTTCCTGCCCCAGAACGTCGGCGGCTCCGGCTCGCAGGACGCCCACGACTGGTTCCACAACAACGCCCTGTGGTACAACCCCAAGAACAACACCATCACCATCTCCGGCCGCCATCAGGACGCCGTGGTGAACTTCGACTACGAAACCAGCAAGCTCAACTGGATCATCGGCGACCCCGAAGGCTGGCCCGCCGACATGCAGAAATACTTCTTCAAGCCCGTGGGCGACGTTGCCAACTTCGACTGGCAGTATGAACAGCACGCCTGCGTTGTCTGCCCCAACGGCGACATCATGTGCTTCGACAACGGTCAGTACCGCTCCAAGGTGAAGGAAAAGTACATCCGCAACCGCGACAACTTCTCGCGCGGCGTGCGCTACCGCATCGACACCGAAAAGATGGAAATCGAACAGGTGTGGCAGTACGGCAAGGAGCTGGGTCAGACCTTCTTCTCGCCCTACATCTGCAACGTCGAATACTACGACGAAGGCCACTACCTGATCCATTCCGGCGGCATCGGCTGGAAGGACGGCTACGCCTCCGACGCCCTGGGCGCCTTCCTCAATCCCAAGAAGGACCCCACCACCGATATCTGCTCCAAGACCGTGGAACAGAAAGACGGCGTCGTCATGTACTACATGGAAGTTGACGGCAACTTCTATCGCGCCGAAAAGCTTTCCCCCTACCACGACGGCGTCAACGCCGCCTTCGGCGACGGCAAGCTCCTCGGCCATCTGGACGTGACCCCCACGTTCGACACCATCCCCGACGTGCCCGAGCGTAACGAAGTCATCGACGCCTGGCATCAGGTGAACATCGAAGAAGACGAAGACCGCTTCGTCTTCCACGGTCGCTTCGCCCGCGGCTCGCTGGCCATGATCCTTCTGGAAGGCGAAAAGGAAACCCGCGGCTACTTCATCAATACCGCCGCCACCTACCACCTCGCCATGTGCTCCGGCGCCTACCTTGAAGAAGACGACCGCGTCATCAAGATGAACATCAGCAAGGAAGGTCTGTCCGGCAAGTATACCATCAAGGTGCTGGTGGAAGACGCCATCTTCCAGACCGGCGTGACCATCTACTGCTAAGACTCTCTCCCGCATGCGTGCGCCTGTTCTGCAAGACAGGCGCACCCCCGGGCTGCGGGGAGGCGCTTCGGCGTCTCCCCGTTTTGTTTTTTTATGGCGCGGCTACGCTGTTGTCAGGAGAGGTTGCTGGGGGAGGGAAACCCCTTCTGCGCTGCTTTTGTGAAGAGGGGCGGTTTGGTTTGTGCTGGGGGAGGGGAACCCCCTCTGCTGACGCGAGAGGGTGTTCCCCTCCCCCAGACCCCCGCCCCTCCCCCAGCGCGTTTTATTCAGGAGGATGAAAGGGCAGGGGGCGCGAGCGTTGTACCCAGAATCTCCGTCCCCCGGTTACACGGGGGATTTTTTGTTTGTGAAGCGGTTGGTTTGTGGCGATGGGGTGGTTTTGTTGTTGGGGGAGGGGAACCCCCTCTGCTAACGCGAGAGGGTGTTCCCCTCCCCCAGACCCCCGCCCC
>CALUWU010000040.1 GCA_944324555.1 uncultured Desulfovibrio sp. | reverse complement strand
CGCCTTCCGCTCGATGCGGATAAGCTGGTTAATCGTAGGCATTGGTTCCTCCAATGTTGTCTCCCGCCGGGGAAATCCCGCCGGGCTTCGGCAACGGGGCCGAATGAGGCTTTGGACGGACTCCCCTACCTCACCGGCAAGAGAATGTCAAGTGGCGCGCCGTTCCTGCGGCCGCCCCGCGCGCAGCATATCGCGCCGCGCCGCCCCCCCGCGCCCCGGCCCCGCGCCCTCCCTTTCCCCGCCGGCCGGCCCCGCGCCGCATGCCGCGCCTTGCAAAAAACAGGGCGTTCCTTATAGTGACGGCCCCCCGGAGGCGCGCCGTCGCCCGCTCTCCGGCCGCATGAAAAAAATCCCCGAACGCAGCCTTTCAGGAGCCAGCCCCATGTCCAAGAAGAAAACGCCGCGCATCGATCCCCTTTCCCGCGCCCTGCCCCCCGGCGGCGTGGACAGCCACGCCCACCTCGACGGCGAAGAATTCGACGCCGACCGCGACGCCGTCCTCGAACGCGCCGCCGCCGCGGGCGTCTCCCATATCGGCAACATCTTTCTTGACCCCCTCGCCTTCTCCGAACGCCGCCGCCTCTTCGACGCCTTCCCCGGCGTCTTCTTCGTTCTCGGCGTCCACCCCTGCGACGGCCGGCGCTGCACCCCCGAAGCCCTCGACGCCATCCGCGCCGCCCGCGCCGCCGAGCCCCGCCTCCGCGCCCTCGGCGAAATCGGCCTCGACTTCCACTGGGACGACTGCCCCAGAGAACTCCAGTATCAGGCCTTTGCCGCCCAGCTCGATCTCGCCCGCGAGCTCTCCCTCCCCGTCGTCATCCACGGCCGCGAAGCGGAAAACGAATGCCTCATGACCCTTGAGGCCCGCAACTTTCAGGGCTACCCCCTCCTCTGGCACTGCTTCGGCGGCGACGCCGCCCTCGCCCGCCGCATCGTCCGCAACGGCTGGCATGTCTCCATCCCCGGCCCCGTAAGCTACCCCGCAAACGGAGCCCTCCGCGAAGCCCTCGCCGTCATCCCCGACGACCGCCTGCTCCTCGAAACCGACGCCCCCTACCTCTCCCCCGTCCCCTGGCGCGGTACGCGCAACGAACCCGCCTATACCGTCTTCACCGTCCGCCATATGGCGGAAGCCCGCAACGTCGACCCCGAAACCCTCTGGCGCCTCTGCGGCGACAACGCCCGGAGATTCTTCGGAATAGAATAGAAAGGGGTCGAGGGGGAGAGGGAACCCCCTCTGCTCGCGCGAGAGGGGGTTCCCTCTCCCCCTCGAGCTCCCCCTCTCCCTCCCCCAGCGCGCTTTGTTCTGATCACTCCGGCGGCGCGGCAGCGCGACCGCCTTCCCCTTCTCCCCGTCCCCCGTTTCTTCTTCCCTGTTCCTCTTTTCTTTCCTGTTCCTCTTTTCTTCCCTGCTTCCCCGGCGCGCCTTGTTCAGGGCACTCCGGCGGCGCGGCCGGAAACGAACGGAAAAACCCGTTTTTTCCGCGAAGCGACAGGCCGCATGGCTTGAAGCGCAACGTGTTTCAAACTGAAGAGACGCTGATGGAGCGGCAGATACAGACAGAACCGGAGCGGCAGGCAACGCGCGCCGCTCCGGTTCTGTCTTGCAGGGCCGGAAGGAATGGGAGGAAAAGAGGATTATCCCTTGAGGAGAGGATTGTCGGTCGTGATCACTTCGGGAGCGCGCTCGAAGAGGTATTCCCCGTTACGCACCGAACAGGCGACGGAAACGCGGTTGCAGATGGCCTCAAAGCCGCTCTTCGCATTCAGCACGATAAAGTTGGCGGGCTTGCCTTCCTCGACGCCGTATCTGTCCAGAATGTTGAGCGTGCGCGCGCCCTTGACGGTAATGAAGTCAAGCGCATTTTCGAGTTCTTCAATGGACATCATCTGCGCGATATGCATGCCGGCGTCAAGCACGTACATCAGATTCCCGCTGCCCACGGGATACCAGGGATCGCTCATGGAGTCCTGCGCGAAGCAGACGTTCATCCCGGCTTCGGTCAGCTCCTTGACCCTGGTCAGGCCGCGACGCTTGGGATAGGCGTCGAAACGGCCCTGCAAGTGAATGTTTTCCGTGGGGCAGGAAATAAAATTGATTCGGGAGAGGCCAAGCAGCCTGAACAGCTTGTAGGCATAGGCGTTGTTGTACGAATGCATGGCGCAGGTATGGCTCGCCGTGGCGCGTTCCGCAATGCCCGTGCGATAGGCTTCCGCCGCCAGCACTTCCAGAAAGCGCGACTGATCGTCGTCCGTCTCGTCGCAGTGAATATCCACCATCTTGTCGTACTTGACGGCCAGCTCAAAGGCCTTGCGCACGCTCTTCACCCCGTCTTCACGGGTAAATTCAAAGTGAGGGATGGCCCCGACAAGATCGGCCCCCATCTTCAGGGCCTCCTCGACCAGCTCGTCCCCGCCCTTGTAGGCGTACATGCCTTCCTGCGGGAAGGCGATGATCTGAAGATCGCAGGTGTCCTTCACTTCCTCGCGCAGCTCCAGCATGGCCTGAAGCGCGGTCAGCCTGGGATCGGTAACGTCCACATGCGTGCGGATATGCTGCACGCCGGTGAGAATCTCCTGCTTCATGGCCTGACGGGCCCGGGCCTTTATTTCTTCCTTGCTCAGTCCCCCCTTGGTCTCGCTCCAGCGCTGAATGCCCTCGAAAAGGGAACCGGTCTTGTTGGCCGCCGCAGGATTGAGCGCGGTGAACACATAATCAAGATGAATGTGCGGATCGCAATACGGCGGCGTTACCAGCCTGCCGCCCAGATCGACGGTCCGATCCACCGCGACGCCGGCTCCGGCGCCCCGGCCGATTGCCTTGAACGTTCCGTCTTCCACAAGGATGTCCACGAGGCCGTCCCGCCCCTTCAGCGCGGCGTTGGCAAACAGGGTGCGTGTCATTGCATTTCTCTCCTTCATAGTACGGGCGTTGTTCCACGAATTGCGCCTTGCCCGGCGAGACGCATGCCGGAACCATACGCGCCGGAGGAGAAAAAGGCATGGTGCGGAATATACAAAAAACGGCGCTCCCGCTTGTGCGCGCGCCGCACAAACAAAGCTCTCATTTTTTGTTGATTGCGTACATTGTTCGCCCCCCCGCCCGATGCTAGCTTCACAACACGCGTTCCCTCCGGGGGAATACCTTGCGACAACCCTCTGACATACAAAGGAGATGTTTCATGGCAATCAACATGAGCGAAATGACCTGGATGGAATTCAACGACAAGATCAAGGCCGGCGCCGTTACCATTCTGCCCATCGGCGCGTGCGAACAGCACGGCCCGCACCTGCCTCTCAATGTCGATACGGTGCTGGCCCAGGGCTTTGCGGAAAGGCTGGCGGAACGCATCGGCGGCGTGGTCGCCCCGGCCGTCAACTACGGCTACCGCTCCAAGCCCCTGTCCGGCGGCGGCCCCCTCTTCCCCGGCACCGTGGACCTCTCCGGCGAAACGCTCATCCGGCTGACGTTCGACATCCTCGAAGAACTCATCAAGGACGGCGTGAAAAACATCCTTGTCCTGAGCTGTCATTTTGAAAATGAAGCCTTCGTGTGCGAAGCCGTCGACCTCGTGACCCAGAAATACGGCGACAAGGCCAAGATCCTCATCGCCAACTGGTGGGACCCCATGCCCGAAGACGTCATCAGCAAGGTCTTCGACGAAGTGCCCTTCCCCGGCTGGGCCTTTGAACACGCCGCCGTAACGGAAACCTCCCTGATGATGGCCATGGCCCCCCATCTGGTGCGCGAAGACCGCATGGTCGACGCCAAGGGCGCCACCCCCTGCCCCTACCACATCTATCCCGTGCCCCAGGGCGCCGTGCCGGATACCGGCGTGCTCGCCCCGGCAAAATCCTCTTCCGCCGCGCGCGGGCAGCTCATCATCGACAGCGTGCTGATTGAACTGGAAAAGATCTGCAAGAAAGAATTCAAGTAAATTAAAGCGTTTCACCTTTGAAAAAGGTGAAACGCGAGGCGGCGGCGCAGCGCCGCCCGGCCCGGGGCGAGCGGAAAAAACGCGCTTTTTCCGCAAAGCGACAGGCCGCAGGGTTTGAAACGCAACGCGTTTCAAACTGAAAATGCTCCAAGAAACCAACGTAATTTTCGGAAGGCCGTCGCCGGCGTCTCCGGCGGCGGCCTGAAAGCGAGGTCTTATGAAAGGCATAATCCTGACCATGCTTTCCGCCATTGCCTTCGGCTTTGCCTTCACGCTGGGCCCCATGACCTACGGCGACGGCGGCAGCAACCCGACGCCCCTGACGTTTCTGCGAAACGCCCTCAGCCTTCCCGTGCTGTTCCTCATTCTGCGCTATCAGGGAATCTCCCTCAAGGTGACGGGAAAGGAACTGATGCGCCTCACCATACTCGGCGGCGTGGGCAACGCGTTCACGACCCTGCTGCTGTTCATTTCCTTTTCCCTTATCGACGTGGGCATAGCCACCACCATCCACTTTATCTATCCCGTCTTCGTCACCATCGGCTGCGTGCTCTTCTTCAAGGAAAAGCTGGGCGTCAAGAAGCTGTTGTCCCTGCTGGTGACCACCTGCGGCATAGCCTGCTTCTTTTTCGGGGTCGACGCGTCGCAGGGGCTGCGGGGCGGCATGTTCCTCGGCCTTGCCCTCGCCGTGATTTCCGGCGTGACCTATGCCTTTTACATTATTTATCTTGACAAGAGCGGCCTCAAGAATCAGCCCGTCTTCAAGATCACCTTCTATGTCGCGCTGATGAGCACCGTCGCCATGGGCGTTTACGGCACGGCCACGGGCGACCTCGCCCTGGGCGCGCTCACGCCGAAGTCCTGGGGCATTTCCCTCGCCTTCTCCCTGCTCTGCACGGTCGTCGCGCTTTCCCTGCTCCAGATCGGCATCAAGCATGTGGGGGCGTCCACCGCCGCCATTCTGACGACCTTTGAACCGATCACGAGCATTGTCTGCGGCGCGCTCCTTCTTGGCGAAACCATCACCGGCGTCAAGATACTCGCCTGCGCCCTGATCATGATTGGCGTCGTGATGCTCTCGCTTGCCCGGGAAAACAAGGACGACGACGGCGGCG
>CALUWU010000039.1 GCA_944324555.1 uncultured Desulfovibrio sp. | reverse complement strand
CCATAAAGGCACCGCCTTGTTCGCAACAAAAAAAGAAGGCGGGCGACGCAGCGTCGTCCGCCCCGCCGGAAAAATGCGTTACTTCACGCCCTTTTCCTGGAGATACTTTTCAGCGCCGGGATGGAAGGGAATGGTCACGCCCTGACGCGCCTTTTCGAGAGAAATTTCGCTCCCCTCGTTGTGGGCCTTAGCGATGTCGTCCACATTTTCATAGAGCAGCTTGGTCAGATTATAGGCCATGTCGTCGGGCATGTCCTTGTTGACCACCAGAATAGCCTGCACAGACAGGGTCGGCACGGGCTTGTCCTGACCGCTGTAGGTCTTGGCGGGGATGGCGTCCTTCACGAGGAAGGGGAACTTCTTCACGATATCGTCAACCTTGGGGCCTTCCAGAGGCACGAAGACCACCTTCTGGGCCGTGGTGATATCCTGAATGGCGGGGTTGGGGGTGCCGATGGTGAAGACAAAGGCGTCGATATGACGGTCCTTGAACTGATCGGCCGTTTCGCCATAGGGCAGGAAAATGGGTTCCACGTTCTTGTAATCAAGACCGAAGAAACCGAAAATCTGGCGGCAGTTCACTTCGTTGCCGCTGCCGCGGGCGCCCACGGAAACCTTCTTGCCCTTGAACTGCTCGATGCTCTTGACGCCGCTTTCCTCGCTGGCCACAAGATGCAGGTATTCGGGATAGAGGCGGCCGATGGCGCGCACGTTGGCCAACTTGGAACGGAAGGGCGCCGAACCGTTGAAGGCGGCGTCGGCGACGTCGTTCTGCACGATGGCGAAATCAACCTCGCCCATTTCCACCAGGCGCATGTTTTCGCCGGAAGCGCCCGTGGCCTGCGGCGTCACGGAAAACTTGCCGTCGCTCTTGGACGTGATTACCTGACCGATGGCCCCGCCAAGGGGAAAGTACACGCCCGAGGTTCCGCCCGTGGCGAAGGTCAGGCGTTTGGCGTCGGCAAAGGCGGAAGCGGCGGACAGCACAAGGCCGGCCGCAAGAAGAAGGCTGAGAAGTTTTTTCATGGCTCTCTCCTGCAAAAAGGTCTCCGAACCCCCCGGAAAAGGACGCGGGATGCCCGCGCATTGCTCCAGTATAACCAAATTGCGGCCCATTGGCAAACAGCCGCCGCCGCAAGGGCGGCCCGTCCCCGGCGCTTGCCGCCGGGCGTCCCGTGGTTTATCCTCCGAACCGGCGTCGCCGCGCGGACGCGTCTCGCGCCCCGCGCGCCCGGGAGACGGAAGGCGCGCATCCCGGACGCCCTCCCGCTCGCCGCTCCCCCCGTCCTCCTCCGCTCCCCCCGCATATTTCCAAGGAGACTGCCATGAAACGCCGCCCCGCGTTCCCCGTACTGACGATGCTGTTCGCCGCCAGCCTGCTCCTTTCCGGCTGCGCGGGCAGCCGCTATCCGGCGCAGCAGACCAGCGTCAATTATTATCCCCAGTGCTACCGGCCCATTGACGACCTGCGCCAGGACGAGCGGCTGACCGACAACGCCACCGTGGGCGGCGCCATGGGCGGCGCCATTCTGGGCGCGCTCGTCGGCGGCCTGAGCACCGGCAAGATCGAAGGCGCGCTTGTCGGCGCGGCGGCGGGCGGCGCCGCCGGAGCCGTGGGCGGCAACATCTACGGCAAGAGTCAGACAAGGGCCAGGGACGCCGACTACCTGCGGCAGTACGCCCACAGCCTCGGCGAAGACGCCGCGGGCATGAACCGCGCCACGGCCGCGGCCAGGGTTTCCATGCGCTGCTACGATCAGCAGTTCCGGCTGGCCGCCGATCAGTACCGCGCGGGAAAGCTGTCCCGCATGGAATTTGAGGAACGCTATCAGGAAATCCGCAGCGGCCTTCAGGAAACGTCCGCCATTCTCGGCAGCACGGCCTCGACCATGCAGGAACGGGACAAGGAATATCAGGCGACCCTGCAGCAGAAGAAGGCGGAGCAGGAACGCGCGGAACGCGCCCGCGCCGCGAAGTCCTCCGGGGCGTCCGCTCCCGCGCGCGCGCAGAAAAAGCCCGCGCCCCCGGCTGCCGGAGACGCCGCGCCCGAAGTGCGCCGCAAGCAGGAAGAATTCAAGGCCGCCCGGCGCGACCTCGACAGTACGCGGCAGGATGTGGACAAGCGCATCACCAGCTATGAAAATTCGGTCGCGGCGCTGCTCGGCTGACGCCCTTCCCACCCTTTCCGGCAACGCGCGGCCCCGCCGCGCGAGGCCCCTTCCCGCACTTCCGCATGAGGTTCGTCAATGAGTGAAGACCGATCCGCGCCTGCCGCCGCTGCCGCCACGGAAGCGGAGCGCGCACGTCCGGCGCTGTACGCGACGCCCCGTTTCTGGGCGGTCCTGATCCTGCTGGCCCTGCTGGCCGCGACGGCCTGGAACCTGTGGCGGCAGCGGCAGGAGGCCGCGCTGGAAAAGGCCGCCGCCGAGACCGCCCTGCTCGCCCTCAAGGAACAGGAGCGCCGTCTCGCCCTGCAACGGGATGAATGGCTTGCCCTGCTCAAGGAAGATCCCTGCCGCGTCAAGGAACGCCTCGACGCCCTGTCCGCCGCGCCGCCGGCCGCGCTGGAAACGCCCGCGACGGACGCGCCCGCCGCGCCTGACGTCCGGCGCGTCGAGCAGGCCACCGTCCTTGTGCTGGCCCGGCAAAGCGGCGGCCTTGCGCTGGGATCGGGCTTTTTCATATCGTCCGAACACGCGCTCACCAACGCGCACGTGATCGGCGACGCCGCCGACATCTTTCTGATCAACGGCAAGACCGGGGGGCTGCGCCGCGCCCGGCTGCTGCGCCGCGCCGTCGACAGGGGGCGCGACTTCGCCCTGCTGCAAATCGACAAGCCCGCCGACGTGCCGGCCCTGCGCTTCGCGGCGGACCCCCGGCGCACCGACCGCGTCAGCGCCTGGGGCTTTCCCGGCGCCGTTTCCGGCGACGATCCCAAGTTCCGCGCCCTGCTGACGGGCGAGGGCCGGACGGCGCCCGAAGTCGTCTACAGCGACGGCGTCGTCAACGTCGTGCTGGATCGCGCGCCCCGCATCATCGTGCATTCGGCCACGGTGTCGCAGGGCAACAGCGGCGGCCCCCTGGTCAACGCCGCCGGCGACGTGGTCGGCATCAATACCTTCATCAAGCTGGACGAGGAATCCTATCGCCAGTCCAGCCTGGCCATCGTCGCCTCCAGCGTCATGGACTTCCTGCGCGAGGCGGGCGTCCCCTTCGCCACGGCCGGCAATGACGACAGCGCGCGATAGCGGCAGCCCGCCGCCCCGTCTTCAACCGACATCTTTCGAGGCCGCAGGATGAGTACCTTTCTTCATACCTCCCAGCGCGGCGCCCTGCGCGCCCTTGCCGGACAGGGCGTCTTCGCCGTGGAATGCCACCCGCAACTGCGCGCCCTGCTCCTGCAACGGCTCGGCCCGGAACACGCCGCCCTGCTGGCGGAACCCCAGCATGATCCCGAACGCCGCTCCGTGGACTGGTATGCGGAAGCCGACGGCGCGGCCCTGCCCCTGTCGCAGCTTCCCCCGGACGAGGCGGACGCCCTGCGCGCCAGGGCCGGAGAACTGGCCCGCGACATCCGCGCGCTGGCGGAACAGCTGGATACGGGCGGGCGCAACGCGGCCCTGAGCGGACAGCTCCTGCTGCTTGCCCTGCGTCACCCGGACGACGACGATCTCTGGTCCGTCGACGGCCGGCCCGTGCTGACGAACTGGGGCTTTGCCCCCGGCGCCGTCGGCGCGCAGCCGCAGGACCTGACGCGACTTGGCGCGCTCGCTCCGGCCCCGCAGCCCGAACAGCCGGCCCCGGCCGCCGTCGCGCCGCCTCCGCCGCCGGCCGCCCCCCGGGGCTGCCTGCCCTTCGCGGGCTGGCTTCTGCCGCTGTTCCTGCTGCTTCTGCTGCTCTGGCTGCTTGCGTCCATGCTGGGCCTGCTGCCGTCTCCCCTGCCGTCGGGCTGCTTCCGCGACGACGAGGCGCGCCGCGCCGTGGAAGAGGCGGAAGTCCGCCGCGCCGCGCTGGAGGAGGAACTTGCCGGGCTGCGCCGGCAACTGACCGCGCGGGCGGACATGTGCAGGCCCGCCCCGGCCCCGAAACCGGCGCCCGCGCCTGAAACGCGGAAACCCGTCGAAGAGCCGAAGCCCGAACCGGAAGTGGTGGAACCCTTCTTCGGCGAGACGCCCCCGGCCCCGGAACCGAAACCGGAGCCGAAGCCCGAACCCAGGAAGGTCGCGCCGAAACCGGCTCCGGCCCCCGAACCGAAGCCCGAACCCAGACCGGCCCCGCGCAAGGGCGAGGATCTGAAGATTCCCGAAGACGCCGCCGGAAAGAAGGACCTTTCCTTCCTCGAAGGCTGCTGGGTCAGCGAAACCGGCCTGTTCTCGCATCCCCGGAACGAACCCATCGTGGCCGAATACTGCTTCGACAAGAACGGGCGCGGCCGTCGTTTCGTCCGCGAACGCAACGGGCAGATATGCAGCGGCAGCGCCCGGGCCCAGTTCCGGGGGGATCAGCTTTCCTTCGAGGCGGACGACGCCCGCTGCCCGCGCGGCGGCCAGTATGTGCCGCAGGAAGTGCGATGCCGCGGCAACAACAGCAGCACCCAGTGCAACGGCCATGAGCTGGGCGGCAAGAATCTGCGCTGGGACGCGCGCTTCAAGCGCAAGTAGGCCGCCCCGCGCGGCGCGCCAAGGATGACAGATCTATGGAAATACCTCGCTATCTTTCGCCGGTCAGCCTGATTCCCGGCGGATGCCCCCAGTTTCTGGACTTTGAACTGCCCCTGTCGGAACTGCGCGGCGTGCGCCGGAGCTTTCGGGAAGAACGCAAGCTGAAGCAGGACGACGGCCGCTACACCCATTATCTGCGCTGCCTTCAGGAAAGTCAGGACGGCCTTGTCGACATGCTGAGCGGCGAGCCGGCCGACAGCGATTACGACATGGCGGCGGAACGGGTTCTGGAAATCTGGCGGGATCACTGGCTGCCCGTGCCCTTCCTGCGAACGCTCGATCAGCACTGGCCCGACGGCGGCAAGCGCTTTGAATACGGGCCCTCGAACTGGGCGCGGGCCCGCGCCCTGCCCTCTTCCGCCGATCCTTCCCGCCTGCGCGTCGTCCTGATTTTCGACACCAACGTGGAGGAGCGCCCCCGGACGGGCGAGATCTATCACGCGCTTTCGCCGCAGGACGTGGCCGCCCACGGGCATTTCATGCTGGCGCATCACGTGCGCGACAACGCCTGGTTTCTCAACGCCGCGTGGGTCGACGAATGGCTGTCGGGCATCTACGACGCCTACCGGCAGGCCCGCCACGGCGGGCGCGGCTCCTGGCGCGACGACGAACCCTATCTCCTGCGGCATCTGGCGGCCTATCTGACATGGCTCGACGTCATCCGCCGCGCCATCAAGGACGTTTCCGTGCAGACCATCAACCCCGCGCGCGACACGCCCATGGACGTGGATCTGGTCCTCGATATCGGCAATTCCCGCACGACCGGCATCCTGATCGAAACGCCGCCGCAGAGTCATACCAATCTCAACGACAGTTATCTGTTACAGCTGCGCGATCTGAGCCAGCCCGATCTTGTCTATGAGGAACCCTTTGAAACGCGAGTGGAATTTGTCGACGCGGCGTTCGGCAACGACGCCCTGAGCCGCCGCTCCGGCCGCCGGACGCCGGCGTTCGCCTGGCCGTCGTCCGTGCGCCTCGGGCCGGAGGCCGCGCGCCTGACCACGCGCGCCGTCTGCGCCGAGGGCTGCACGGGCATGTCCAGCCCCAAGCGCTACCTCTGGGACGAACGCCCCTGGCAGCAGAGCTGGCGCTACAATACCGGCGGCAACGCCGAGCCCATGGTCAGCCGCGGCCTTTTCCCGAAACAGCTCAATCCGCTGGGCACGCCGCTGGCCTGCTTCGACGATCCCCTGTTCAAGAAAAGCCCGGCCCTGCGCCGGCAGCAGCCGGAACCCCTGTTTGAATCCCTGTTCACGCGCTCGTCGCTCATGATGTTCATGCTCGGGGAAATTCTGACGCAGGCCGTCGTTACCATAAACTCCCCGGCCACGCGCGCCCGCCGCGAGCTGCCCAACCTGCCCCGCCGCCTGCGCCGCGTCATCTTCACCGTGCCCACGGCCATGCCCGTCGCGGAAAAGCGCATCTTCCGCCGCTGGGTTCTCTGGGCCGTGCGCGTCGTCTGGGAGGCGCTCGGCTGGAGCGGATGGGATACCGACAACGGCAAGCGCGCCGTCAGCGACTACCGGGCCAGCCCCCGCGTCCGCTGCGACTGGGACGAGGCCAGCTGCTCGCAGCTCGTGCTGCTCTACAACGAACTGGGCGTCAAGCATCACGGCGACGCCCGCCACCTTTTCCATATTCTCGGCAAGCCGCGCGCCGCCTACGGCAATCGCCCCTGCGTGCGCGTCGCCTCGCTGGACATCGGCGGCGGCACCACGGACCTGTCCATAACAACCTACGAGCTGGCCAGCGCCCCCGGCGAAACGGCGCGCATCGTTCCCCATACGGAATTCCGCGACGGCTTCAATCGCGCGGGCGACGAGGCGCTGCGCGAGATCGTCGCCCGGCATGTGATTCCCGCCGTGGAAAAGGCGCTGAAGGCCCGGGGGCTTGAAGACCCCTCGACCCTGATCGCCCGCTACTTCGGGCGCGACGCCATCGGCACCAGCCAGCGCGAGCGCAACACCCGCGTCCGCCTTGTCCGCCAGATTGCCGCGCCCGTGGCCCTCGGCATCCTGACGCTGTGCGAGGAAGGCGAGGCCGGAACGCCGCGCGTCTGCCGCATCGGCGATTTCTTTCTCCCCGAGGGCGACGACGCGCCGCCGGACGGCGTCATGCCCTTCCGCGCGCCCCGGCCCCAGAAAGAGACGCTGGACGCCATCGCCGAACTGGCGGGACGCAACAACCCGCCCGTCGAAGGCTTTTCCATCATGGACGTGGAGCTGAAGATTCTTCCGGAAGCCGTGGACAAGACCATCATAGACACGCTTGGCGGCGCGCTCTCCTCCCTGTGCGAGATCGTCCGGCTCTACGACAGCGACGCGCTTGTGCTGACGGGCCGCCCCAGCGCATGGAACGCCGTCATCGACGGCATCCTCGCCAAGGTTCCCGTGCCGCCGGATCGCATCATTCCCATGCGGCGCTATCATGTGGGCGCGTGGTATCCCTTCACCGACGCCGCCGGCCGCGTCACCGATCCCAAGACCACCGTGGTGGTGGGGGCCATTCTCTGCGCCCTGGCCGAAGGGCATCTGGAGGGCTTTTCCTTTGACGCGCGCGCGCTGCGCCTGTCCTCCACGGCCCGCTATATCGGCGAAATGGACATCAACGGCCAGCTCCGCCGCCCCCATGTCTGGTTCGAGGTGGACGTGGACAACAAGGAAGGCGGCGAATACTCCAGAGACGTGACCTTCAGCGGGCCGCTTTTCATCGGCTACCGTCAGCTTGACGCGGAACGCTGGCCCACCACGCGCTATCACCTGCTGGACTTTGCCGACGAGGCCGCCCGTTCCCGCGCGGCCGAGCGCCTCCCCTACGTCGTTTCGCTGCGCCTGCGCGTCGCCGACGTCTGGGACGACGACAGTCGCGGCGACGACGACAGGGATCGCAACGAGGGCGATTTCATCATTGACGGCATCACCGACCGCGGCGGGCGCAACGTGCCGCGACAGGATCTGGAAGTCCGTCTTCAGACGCTGCCCCTTGACGAGGGCTACTGGCTGGATACCGGCGTCGTCGTCACAGGCGGCTAGGGCGTGTCAACGCCAACTCGTTTTTCCGGGGGGAAGGAAAACCCCTTGGCTGGCGCGCAAGGGGTGTTTCCTTCCCCCCGGGCCACCCATCCTTCCCCCAACGCGCTTTTTCAAGAGGAAGACACATGGAACAGCAGGACAGGGAACTCGCGCAACGCTGCCGCGCCCTGCGCGACAGCGCGCGTCAGGCCGGGGACTGGCTGAAGGACAACGGCGATTTCGTGGGCGGCGCGACCGCCGCGCTGCAAAAGGAAATGCGCCGCGCCGCGCGCTTCTTCGGCAAGTGCGAGGCCGCGGCCCGGCGCAAGATGTGCGCGGGCGTGTTCGGGCCGAGCCAGTCGGGAAAGTCCTATCTCATTTCGGCGCTGGCCCGCACGGCGCAGGGTTCGCTGCTGGCCGACTTCTGCGGCGCGACGCACGATTTCATCACGGAGATCAACCCGGAAGGCGGCCGGGAATCCACGGGTCTTGTCACCCGCTTCACCATGACCCCGCCGCCGGGGCTGACGCCGGATTTTCCCATCCGCCTGCGCCTGCTCACCGAAACCGACGCGGCGCGCGTTCTGGCAAATACCTATTACGCGGATTGCGATCACAAGGAAGCGCCCGACGCCGCCGCCCTCGACGCCGCCCTCGACGCGCTGGAACGGGAGGCCGGCCCCGAAAACGGCGCCGTCGGCGCCGACGACGTGGAAGACCTGAGGGAATACCTGCAACGCAACTTTTCCTCCCGCCCGCGCGTGCAGATGCTGCAGTACGGCTACTGGGCGCGGGCCGCGGCGCTGGCCCCCCGGCTGGACGCCCCCGGACGCGCCCGCCTCTTCAGCCTGATCTGGAACGACACGCCGCAGTTTCACGCGCTTCTGCTGCGCCTGATCGAGGCGCTGGAAACCCTCGGCCGCGCAACGGAGGCGGACTGCCCCGCCGAGGCCCTGCTGCCGCGCGCCTCCAGCATCATCGACGTCGCCACCCTCCAGAAGCTGGAAAGCGACGATGACGATCTTCTGCCCCTGCGCGCCGCGGAGAGCGGAAGGACGGCCCGCCTGCCGCGCGCCGTCATCGCCGCGCTGACGGCCGAGATCACCATCGTCATGCGCGACAAGCCCGACGATTTCTTTGATCATACCGATCTGCTGGACTTTCCCGGCTATCGTTCGCGCTACCAGCTGGACGACCTCGCCCGGGCGCTGGAACGCGAGGACAAGCTGTCGGATCTCTTCCTGCGCGGCAAGGTCGCCTATCTTTTCGAGCGCTACTGCGAGGAACGGGAACTTACCAGCATGCTGCTCTGCATCGGGCCCGGCAATCAGGAAGTGCAGGATCTGCCCCGCGCCGTTCAGGAGTGGATAGTCTCCACCCACGGCGAAGATCCCCGCGGCCGCGCGGGCAAGCCCGCCGCCCTCTTCTTCGTGCTGACCAAGATGGACATGGAATTCGAGAAGAAGGCGGGCATGCCCTCGGTGGAAAAGCGCTGGGATATCCGCCTTCACGCCTCCCTGCTGGACTTTTTCGGCAAGCAGTACGACTGGCCGCTCAACTGGGACGGCGAACATCCCTTTACCAACGTCTTCCTGCTGCGAAACCCCAACTTTCGCTGCGAAGCCGTCTTCGACTTCGATCAGGACGGACGGGAAACCAGCGTCCGCCGCGAGCAGGAAAGCTACGTGGCCGAGGTGCGCCGCGCCTTTCTCGATTCCGAAACCGTGCGACGCCATGTGGCGGACCCGGAAGACGTCTGGGATGCGGCCATGCGTCTCAACGACGGCGGGGTCGCCCTGCTGCGGCGGCGCCTGCGCCCGCTCTGCAATCCCGAACTCAAGCGCCGCCAGCTGCAAACCTCCATCGCGGAATGCCGCCGCCGCCTGACGCGCCTGCTGCAACCCTACTGCCCCAGCGACGACCTTGCGGCGCGCCGCAAGGAAAAGGAAGAGCTGGCCCGCAGGCTGGCCCAGGCCCTCGCGCAGGTCGCTTCGGCCCAGCGCCTGGGCAAGCTCATGCGCAGCCTTCAGACGGAAGACTGGCAGCTCTACAACGTGTGCATCCGCATGTCGCGCACGCTCCCCGACGCGACGCAGGCCTCGGCCGCCGGCATCATCGGCGCGCGCGTCAAGGCGGAAGATCTGCTGCTCGACATCTTCGGCGAGACGGCCCCGCTGCCGGAACCCGCCGAAAACGCCGAATCCCTTGCCCGCGACGCCGCCGACATGCTGGCGGATCAGGTCATGGAATACTGGTTCGAGCAGCTTCGCGATCTCGCCGCCGACACCCGGGCCCGCGCCCTCTTCGCCATGCCCGAGGATCTGCTCGGCGCGCTGTGCGGGGAGCTGCAGGCGGCGGCCCGGCGCCTCCGGCTGCGCGAGCGCATGGCGGAGGCCTTGCGCGCCGCCTCCGCCTACGGCAATATAGAGCGCGAACGTCTGTTCTGGAAACAGGCGGGTATCGCCGCCGACGCCGTCAACGCCTTCGTGGACTGGCTCGGCTTCGACCCCCGCCGCACGGACGCCGCCGGGCGCACCGTTTCCGTCGGCGGCAGAGCCGCGACGCTCTTTGTTCCGCCGCCTCCCTTCGAGGGCGCGCCGCATATCGACGAAAAGGAACCGGCCTACGAATTCGCCTGGTACCGCGACTGGCTGACGGCGCTGGCCCATGTCGTCGCCGAAAACGCGGCGCTGGCGGACGGCGCTCTCCGCGACCCCGCGCAGACGGAACGACTGCGCGCCATTCTCCATCTCTGGAAGGACTGAGCATCCATGCAAGCCACTATTGCCACCCCGGAAGGGGGCGCTCCCGGCACTGCCCTTATTGAAGTTTTCGACGCCCCGCCCTTCGAGGGCGAACCCCGCTTTTCCATCCTGTCCTCGCAGGGACATCTTTCCGCCGACGGCTGGCAGGAAAGCAGGACGTTCCTTGCGCCCGAAGCCTGGGACAACGACAGCGGCCGCCTGCGCCTCGCCGTCGGCGCCGCCGTGGTGGATCAGCTTGATCCGCTGGAAACCTACCGCTTCGTGATGGGCGATCAGTCCTGCTCCCTTCAGGCGGGCGATCTGCTCTTTTCCGACATGGGCGGCGGTCAGGGCATGGGGGAACAGGCGCCCCCGGCGGCCGACGCGGAAAAGGAAACCCCGCCCGCCCCGGAAGATCCCGCTCCGGAACCCCCTGAAGAAACGCCCGCGCCGGATCAGCCCGCCCGGGAAACGCCGGTAGAAGGAGAAAAGGCGGCGGAAAAGACGGAAGAAGCGCCGGCGCCGCAGGAAGCGCCCGTCGCGGAAAGCCCGAGCGCGCCGCCCCCGGTGGAAAAGCTCTCCATGACGCCCGAAACGCCCCCGGCAAAGGCGGCGGCTCCCCTCGTCATGGAACCGGCCGCCCCGAAGGGAAAGAGCCGGCTGCCCCTGCTGCTTCTGCTCGCGCTCCTGCTGGCGGGGGGCGTTCTTGCCTACGGCTATCTTGCCCGCGACGCGCAAAACGCGGCCACGGCCCCCCTGCCCGAACTGCCCAAGCCGGAAAACCCGGCGCCGGCCGCGCAGGAACCGACGCCCGAGGCCCGGAAGACGCCGGAAAAAACCGACGCGCCGAAACCGGCGCCGGCCCCGGAAAAGGCCGCGCCGCAAACGCCTCCGCCGGCGACGCACGCCCCGGAAGCCGCCGCCGGAGCGCACGCCCTTTCCGAAGCGCGCGAGCTGCTGCGCCGCAACGCCGCGCCCGAGGAAACCCTTGCCGCCGGCAAGGCCCTGCGCACGCCCGACGCCGACGCCCGACAGAGCGACGCCGCCTTCCTCCTGCTGGAAGACGCCGCCCAGAAGGGCAACGCCGAAGCCATGTTTCTTGTGGCCCGCTTCTATGATCCGGCGTCCGACCTGCCGCGCGGCAGCATTCCGCCGGATCTGGCGCAGGCAAGAAGCTGGTACGAGGCCGCCCGCGACAAGGGGCATGCCGAAAGCGCTCAGGCGCTCTCGGCCCTGCGAACCTTCGCCGAGGAAAAGGCCCGCCAGGGGGACGAAGAAGCCCGCCTGCTGCTGCAAACCTGGAAATAAGCCCTTTGGGGCGCGGAACGATCCGCGCCCTTCTTCCACAAGGATTTCAGATGAACAAACGCCATTTCAGCGCATTCTGCCGCGTCGCCGCCCTGCTCTGTCTCGGCCTCGCCCTCCCTTCCCTGCCTGTTCCCGACTCCGCCGCGCAGGCGGCGCCGCTCATTCAGGAAGGGAAAAAAACGCTCTTCCAGCGCGTCGTCAGCCACCCCGGCGCGCAACTGCACGCGGAGCCGGGCAAGAAGGCGCTGCGCTCGCTCACGCCCTTCACCGTGCTTTACGTCTACGGACGCTCCAAGGGCTGGCTTCAGGTCGGTTCGGGAACCCGGAATCCCGAAGGCTGGCTTGAAGCCGACAAGTGCACGCCCTGGAATCAGTCGCTGACCCTGCTTTTCAGCCCCCGCGCCGGCCGCGATCCCGTGCTCTTTTTCAAGGCGGAAAAGGGGCTCAACGACGTCTGTCAGGCCCCGGACATGGAACAGCGCCTGGATCAGCTTCTTGCCGCCGCCCAGTCCGGGAATCCGGCCGCCGATCTGCCCATCGTGGCCAGCGAACCGGCCGAAAACAGGGGCGCCGTCTCGGCAAAGCGCTTCTATCTCATGCCCATACTGGAAATGAAGGACCCCTATGAAGGCGTCAAGTTCCTTCAGGTCGCTTCCATCGATCCCGGCAACGCCGGGGAACGGCAGCCCGCGGCGGCGGGCGCGGGCGCGCCCAGAACCGGCATCGCCATCGTCATGGACACCTCCGTTTCCATGAAACCCTATATCGATCAGAGCCGCAACGTCGTCCGCACCATCTACGATCAGCTGGAACGCGACGCCATGACCGACAATGTGGGCTTCGCCGTCGTGGCCTTCCGCAGCAGCACCAAGGCCACGCCCGAACTCGGCTACACCACGCGCGTAATCAGCGACTTCGCCACCGCCAAGAATCGCGCGGCGCTCGAACAGCGCCTTGCCGAAGCCCAGGAAGCCGCCGTTTCCAGCCATGATTTCAACGAGGATTCCCTTGCCGGCGTCTACAAGGCGGTCGAAAGTCTGAGCTGGGGCGACTATTCCTCGCGCCTGATCCTCCTCGTCACCGACGCCGGCCCCCTGCGCCCCGGCGACAAGTACCGTTCGACGCCCATGGCCGCCAGGGAAATGAACGACTTCGCGCGGCAGAAGGGGATCTGGATCTCCACCCTCCACATCAAGAGTCCCAAGGGCAACGCCAACCACGCCTACGCCGAACAGAACTACCGCGCCCTGAGCCGCCTTTCCGGCGAACGCGCCAACTATCAGGCCGTCAACGCCTCCACGCCCGAACGCGGCGCCAACGAATTCCGCACCGTCGCCGCCACCCTGGCCCGGGGCATGGTCGCCATGGTCAAGAACACGGCCGAAGGCAAGATCATGACGCGCCCGAAGGACGAGGCCCCCGCCAACCTGACCCCGGAACAGCAGGCCGAACGCCTCGCCGCCGCCCTGGGCTACGCCATGCAGCTGGAATACCTCGGCCGCCGCAACGCCAACCGCGCCCCCGACGTCATCAACTCATGGATCGCCGACATGGATCTGAAAAAGCTCGCTCGCGGCGAGCACGAACCGACCGTCGACGTGGCCGTGCTGCTGACAAAGAATCAGCTCAACGACCTGAGCGTACAGTTGCGCTCCATCATCGACAACGCCGAGCGCACCAAGAAAACCGACGCCCGCGACTTCTTCCAGGGCATTCTTTCCGCCTCCACCCGCATGGCCCGCGATCCCAACGCGCCCACGCAGGGCAAGAGCCTCGCCGAACTGGGCGTGCTGTCGGAATTTCTTGAAGGCCTGCCCTACAAGAGCGACATCATGCTCCTGCGCGAAGACGACTGGTACCGCATGAGCATCGGCGAACAGACCGCCTTCATCAATCGTCTCAAGTCCCGTCTCGCCCGCTATGAGGAATACGATCGGGACAGCGACAACTGGGAGAGCTTCGGACAGACCAATTCCGGAGACTGGGTCTACCGCGTTCCCCTGAGCATGCTGCCGTAAGCGACGCCGGGGGAGGTTCCCCGCCCCGGCGGAGAACCTCCCTCTTTTTTCCCGCCCCGCCCCGCGGGCGTCCCCTTCCGGGACGCGCCGCCGGAACGCCCCGCGACGGCCCCGGCCCCGTCTCCCCGCGCGGAGAACGTTCTCTGCGCGGGCGTTTCCCTCTCCTCTCACGAGCCTTTCTCTCGCAAGCTATGCAGAACACCGATCTGATGTTTTCCCTGCGCGGCGTCGGCAAGCAACGCCCCGGCCCGGAGGGTTTCTACCTGTCCATTTCCGCCCTTGACGTCCGCCGCGGGCAGCTGCTGGCCCTTGTGGGGCCGAGCGGCTGCGGCAAAAGCACCGCGCTGGATCTGCTGGCGGGCATCCTGCGCCCGGATATCGAAACGCAGGACGCCGTGTTTCAGTTTACCCCCGAGCCGGAAAAACCGCGCGACATTCTCGCCATCTGGCGCGCCGGTCGCGGCGAACGCCTTGCGGCGCTGCGTCTGCGCCATATGGGCTACGTCCTCCAGACCGGCGGCCTGCTGCCCTTTCTGACGGCGCGGCAGAACATGCTGCTGCCGTGCCGCTGCGCCGGCAACGAGGCGGAACGCGCCGAAGCCGTCGAACGGCTGGCCGAAGAACTGGGCGTGAGCGACGTCGCCGATCAGTACCCGGCGACGCTGTCCGTCGGCGAGCGGCAACGGGTGGCCATTGTGCGGGCGCTGGCGCACGCGCCCGCCGTGGTGCTTGCCGACGAACCGACGGCCGCCCTTGACCCGGCGCACTCCCGCCGCGTCATGGCGCTGTTCGCCCGCCTTGCGCGGGAACAGGGCTGCACGGTCGTCATGGTCAGCCATGCGCCGGACATGGCGCGGGAAACCGGCTTTACGCTGGCCCCCATCCGCGTGGAAAAGGACGACGACGGCGATCGCGGCCTTTCGCGCCTGCACTTTTCCCTGGAGGACGCCTGATATGGGCCTGCACCTTCACGCCGTCGCGCTGGCCTGGGCCGATTACCGACGGGAATGTCTGCTTTCGGCCTGCGCCGTGCTGGGGCTGGCCGCCGTCCTCGCGCCGCTGCTGATTCTCTACGGGGTCAAGTTCGGCGTGGTGGAAACCCTGACGAACCGCCTGCTTCACAATCCCGCGACGCTGGAGCTGTCGCCGGTCGGCAGCGGGCGCTATACGGCGGCCTATGTGGCCTCGCTGGCCGGGCATCCGGCCGTGGCCTTCGCCCTGCCGCGAACCCGCGCCATTGCCGCCACCATCGCCCTTTCCCGTCCGAAAACCTCCGGCCCGCTCGCGCCGCGCGTCGTCACGGCGTCCATGGAACCGACGGCCCCGGGCGATCCGCTGCTTGCGCGCTACGGAGCCGCCGTCCCCGCGCCGGTCTACGAAACGCGCGACGCGCTTCCCCCCCTCCTGACCGGCAGCGGCGTCTGCCTCAGCGCCTCGACGGCCGAAAAGCTGGGCGTCGCGCCCGGCGACGAGATTGCCGGGGTCGTGGAACGCGGACGGCGCGGCGCCGTGGAAAAGGCGTCGATCCGTCTGACCGTGACCGCCGTTCTGCCGCCTGCGGCGGAACAAAAGGACGTCGTCTTTCTGCCGCTTCCGCTTCTGGAAGCTTCGGAAGACTTCCGCGACGGCCGCGCCTCCCCCTTCATGAATCCCGCCGCAGGCTGGACGGGCGCGCCCCCGCCCGACGCGCCGCGCGCCTACGCGGGCTTCCGCCTCTACGCCCGCGCGCTGGAAGACGTGCCGCGCCTGCGCGACGCCTTTCGCGCCAGTCAGATAGAGGTCTACACCCATGCGGACGAAATCGAGCAGGTCATGACGCTGTCCGCGTCGCTGGGGCTTGTCTTCAGCCTGATCAGCGTCGCGGCGGCCGTCGGTTTCGCCGCCTCCACGGCAAGCGCCGCGCTGGCGGGCGTCAAGCGCAAGGAACGCATTCTTGGCCTGCTGCGCCTCGCGGGCTTTCCCACGACGGCCCTGCTCCTCTTTCCGCTGACGCAGGCCCTGCTGACGGCCCTTGCCGGCACGGCGTTCGCCTCGCTGGTCTATCTTGCCGCCTCGCAAACCATCAACGTTCTGTTCGCGGACAGTCTCGGCCATATGGAGAGCCTGTGCCGCCTTCTGCCGCAGCATTTCGCGGCGGCCCTCGGCATGGCGACGGCCCTCTCGCTGGCGGCGGCCCTCGGCCCGGCCTTTCGCGCGGCCCGCATAGAACCCTCGGAGGTTATCCGCGATGTCTAGACTCGTCCCGCGCCGCTCCGCGCTGGCGCTCTTTCTCCTGCTCTGCCTCGCGCTCGGAGGCGCGGCGCCGGCCCAGGCCGCCCTTGCCCGCAAGAACGCCGTTCAGATTGAAGACCTCTACAATCCCCATCCCGCTGAAGACGATATTCTGCTGCCCATGCCCGGCGGCCTGAAAATGGCTTTCCGGCTGGCGGCCGTTCCCGCGCGCGGCCTGCTCTGGGACATGCCCCTGCGCCCCGGACGGGACGACATTGCCAATCCCGGCCGGGCCTACTACGACCGCCGCTTTTCCGCCGCCCTGTCGGCGCCCTTCACCCTTGAGGACCTGCCCGCCGCCTGGCGCAAGGCCGCTCCCGGGGACGGCGGCGCCTATTTCTTCTATCTTGTCGCCAAATACGAAGTCAGCGGCGGGCAGTGGCGCGCCGTCATGGACTCCCGCTTTTCCGCCGACGACATTTCCGCCGACGACGCCCGCCCCAAGACCCGCGTTTCCTGGTATGAAGCCGTCGAATTCACCCGGCGCTATACGGAATGGCTTCTGAAAAACGCTCCCGACGCCCTGCCCCGCTTCGTGCACGACAAGCGCAACGTGGGTTTTCTGCGCCTGCCCACGGAAACGGAATGGGAATACGCCGCGCGCGGCGGCCAGAACGTCGGCAGCCAGCAGCTTTTGCAGGAAGACTTCTTTCCCTTCGCCGAATCCTGCACGCTGAACGACTACGCCGTCTTCCGGCAGGGCGGCGCTTTCGTGGAACAGACCGCCCGCATAGGCTCCCGCAGGCCCAACCCGCTGGGACTCTACGACACGGCGGGCAACGCGGCAGAAATGTGCATGGACATGTTCCGCTTTTCCATCGGCGGCCGTCTGCACGGCTCGGCGGGGGGCGTGGTCCGCAAGGGCGGGTCCTATCTTTCCGACGCCGCCGCCGTCATGCCCGGACGCCGGGAAGAAGTCCCCTTCTTTCTTGCCGACGGCCCGGCGTCGGCGCAGGATCTGGGCTTTCGCCCCGTGCTGACCGGCATCAACACCCCCGGCGGCGATCGCCCCGACGCGCTGGCCGCCGCCTGGCACGCCGCCGGCGAACAGCCCTCCTCGCCGCTGCCCGCGGCGCGCAATCCGCTGGAAGAGCTTGATCGCCTGCTGGCGCTGGCCCCCAACGAGGCCGTGCGCTCAAACCTCCAGCAACTGCGGGCGACCCTGAAGGAGAACAACATCATCGTCGCCCGGCAAAAGCAGCTTGAGGCGGAATCCCTGCTGCGTACCGGGGTCTACATGATCGAAACCATCCGCAACTATGCCAGCCGCCAGAAGGCGCTGGAAAACCAGCGCGGCAACATGGCCGCCGACGCGCAGAAGGCGCAGGGCGACAACCGGGCCCGGCTGCTGGAAATCATCGCGCTGGCCGATCGCGGCCTCGAACAGTTCAAGGTCAGTCTCGACAAGTCCCTGACGTTCTACATAAGCAAGGTTGCCGAAACCTGCGCCCTCGACGACGCCACCTTCACGGATGCGCTGGGTCAGCTGGAAAAGGACTTTGCCGGGCAGGACCCCTTCAATGAAAACATGCGCCGCAATCTGACGCTGTTCCGCGAACACGCCGCGCGCTGGCGCAAGAGCGCCCCGCTGTCGCGCCCCGCCGTGCGGACGCAACTGCTGGAACGGCGCTTCCAGTAGATCGGCCGCCCGAAGGATTCATTGAAAAAAAACGGGGAACGGATAAGGTTGAAAGCAGGTTTTCAACGCATCCGCGACCATCTCACCACAGGAGTCTGGCGAATATGACCGCATCCCTTCGCATCGGCTGGATCGGCACCGGCGTCATGGGTCTTTCCATGGCTTCGCACCTGCAAGAGGCGGGCTACCCCCTTACGGTCTACAACAGGACAAAAAGCAAGGCCGCGCCGCTGCTGGACAAGGGCGCGCAATGGGCCGACACGCCCCGGGCCGTCGCCGAACAGTCCGACGTCGTTTTCAGCATCGTGGGCTATCCCGCCGACGTGGAAGCCGTCTCCATCGGCGAAAACGGCGCGCTGCGCGGTCTCGCCCGGGGGGGCGTCTTCTGCGACATGACCACGTCCAGCCCGACGCTGGCCCGGCGCATCGCCGAGGCGGCCGCCGCGGCCGGCTGCGCCGCCCTTGACGCCCCGGTCACCGGCGGCGACATCGGCGCGCAAAACGCGACCCTCTCCATTTTCGTCGGCGGCGAACAAGCCGCCTTCCAGCGCGTTCTCCCCTGCTTCGAATGCATGGGCAAGAAAATCCTGCACTGCGGCGGCGCGGGAACCGGCCAGCAGGCAAAGCTCGCCAACCAGATCGCCATTGCCGGCGTCATGTTCAGCGTGTGCGAATCCCTGCTTTTCGCTCAGGAAGCCGGTCTGGACAAAAGCGCCTGGCTTGAGCTTGTTGTCGCCGGCGCCGCGGGCAGCACGGCCATGAACACCCTCGGCCGGCGCGTGCTCAAGGGCGATTACGCGCCCGGTTTCTTCATCGAGCACTTTGTCAAGGATCTTGGGCTTTGCCTTGAGGAATGCCGCCACATGGGCCTTGTCCTGCCCGGCACGGAACGCGCCGAGGAAGTTTACCGCATGGCCATTGCGCAGGGCCGCGGCAAAAACGGAACGCAGGACCTGATTAATATTCTTGCCGCCCAGTCCGGCAAGCAGTGGAAAGCCGTCTAGGCTGTTTCTAAAAAAGCTGGACATCTCAGATGACTCCTGCTTTCCATGTTTGACATGAGCAAACATGACATTTCAGATGAAAAGTGGATGATCATCTGTCCTATGCTGGAAAAGAAAAAGACTGAAACCAGAGGGCGGAAGCACAAAGATAATCATCTTATGTTCAAAGGATTTACCTGCGGAATTCTGGCCATGGAATACTGTCCATAAACGTTTTATCGAATGAACAAGACTCGAAGTCTGGGATGATATCTTGCGCATGCTGTCCATAAAAGCGGACGGAATGCCCTCATCATTGATGCGACTTTATCGGATGCATTAACACGCTACTGGCGAAAAAGGGGCGGACTGACAAGCAAAATTCATGCGGTTTTGACGCAAAGGTTTTCCAAGAACGTCAACGCCAGCATGGATTTTGCTTGTTAGTCTACCTCTTCCTCATCCTCACTAATGAAAACATCCCTACTAGCTTATGATGTCCAAATTTTAAAAACAACCCTAAATATTATAATAATTTTGTTTATATATAAAAAACAAGCTCCCCTATCTACACTTTCATAACAAATCAATATAAAGGGAATAAAATTGAATATACAATTTCTTTGAAAAAAGTTTAAACTTCCTAACCAGCTGTCATTTTAAATAATTTCGACATATCAATTTTTTTCACATTAAATTATATAAACATTATTTTTACCTACGTAAAACAAAATATACACTTATAAAAAGCCATCCCTTCCCTTATTTACATATCTTGGCACAAAACACCATCCCCATTAAGATAGACACAAAATCAAATTTCTTGACTTTATTTTTCATAGCAGATATTAAAAAAAAAAATGAGGTAATGTCATGACTGATATAATTCCAAACTTTAAAGAACTTAAAAATGCAGCTCAAGAAATAAAGCTTCACATCAAAAATTCTGAAATAAATAGATACATAGCTATGGATTTATTTTATGGCGTAGAATGCGGACTAAAGGCTCTACTTATTAGAAACAATAAACCCTTCAAAGAATCATACAAAACACACAATATCAACAAGTTAGCTGCAGAATGTAATTTCCCTCTTAAAATACCAAACATAATAAATGTCAATGACTCACTAACTTGTATACCGATAGACAAAATACACACAGTTTTACGATATGGAGTCAAAATAAAAGCGTGTGAATTGGAAAAATTTAAAAATAAAATATCAGCAGCACATGACGATATTTTAATAGAGCTAGCAAGGAAGTAGCGATATGAATAGAAGAGAGATTCAAAACTATCATGATCTGCGAGACTTCATCCTACAACATCGACTTGCAAATAAAGCAGAAGGTTTTGGAAAAATAACTGTTCTTCATGATGTTGTATATGTAGAAGGAACAAAAGAAGAGCACGAGAGAGCTATTTATTTTTTTAGAGAAAATTTAGGCCACAAATTTATTAAAGAGGATACAAAATACGTTATTAATCTTGACACTAAGAGATTGGATGTGCTCTTTGAAGAACCGGAAAAAGACTCATCTCTAGAACTTTATCCATTCCGTCCACTATTGGAAGATATTGCCTTACTAAATGAAGATTCTTGTAAAGATAGACTATTAACCCAATTTACTGACATAATAAAGAACCGTAAAGCCCCTCTTCTACACGCTTTTTTTTCATATAAAGGCGGGGTTGGACGTACTATGCATACTCTTGCGGCGGCAAGATACTTTGCAGAACAAATAAAATCGTCTTTTGCAAAGCCTCAAATATTGCTGATTGATGCAGATACAGAGGCTCCAGGATTAACATGGTGGGCACAAGAAAGATTTCCTGACCCTCAATATTCATATCTTGACTTACTAGCAGACGCTTCTGATGCTGATGAGCAAAGAGATATAATTGAATATGCGGCAAACAAAATACAAACGCTTCGGCTTGAGCTCGGTAATTCTCAATATTCTGTTTTTTTCTTGCCAGTCTTTCGTGATACAGAGCAAATGATGCGTCCTCCGGCAAGTCCAGAGCAGCTGACACACAATCCGAAAAAACCTTGGTTGCTGGGAGATATTCTGCTACAGCTAGGAAAAAAGCTTGATGTAAAGCATATATTCGTAGATCTCAGGGCCGGCATGAGCGAATTAGCAAGTCCCTTATTTTTTGATCCTCGAGTCCGTCGTCTGCTTTTTACCACGACATCGCGGCAATCAATAGAAGGGACATGCTATGTTTTGCAACAGCTTGCAAAAATGGCATCTTTGCTAAAACAATATAACAATAGTAACGATATATATTCAGATAATACAAGAGTCACTATAAATTTTATTCCTCCTGATGAAATAAATAGTATAAAATTGAACACGATTTCAAATCGACTCATAGATATCTGGCAATCACTACTACTAAATGATAAAAGTATTGACTCTGATTCTTGGTTGTTGCAAGGCAGTTATGATCAAAACCTGCTTGGACTGGATACGTTGGATCAAGCATTGTTTGTTTTGGAAAAATCAACGGCCGTGCAAGATATTTGCAATAGACTCTGGAAGGATTTCTCCCCTCAGAAAAAAATTTCTGGTCTCACAGATGAAATACGCAAACAAGATATTCAAAAATTGAGAGACAAAACAGAACGTCTTATTTTTGCAGAACAAAGCGTCTTCGATGAACAGGCAGACTGGAATAAACGTTTTCTACAAATTGAACCTTATAGACAGCTTGCCAGTAATTTTTCTACCAGCGTTCCCAATGCTCTTATCATTGGAGCAAAAGGGGCTGGGAAGACGTATTTCTATCTTCAACTAGCTGCCATGAAAACTTGGGAAACATTTTGTGCAACATTATCTATAAACATTAACGACAACATAAAACTTATCCCCCTTTCTTGGAGCGAAAATTGCAGAGTAGAAAAAGATTTAAAAAATTTCTCCGCAGAATCTCTGCAAAGCGTTTTCAACACATCATTAAAAGATTCCTCTCTTTTTATGTTGAAAGAAGCATTTGTTGATGTAAAAGATCTCGATGAATCTTTATGGAGAGAAAAATGGTATCGATATATATTACAAATTTTGAATATACAGTTTTCAAATACTGATAATTTACGTCAGTTGCTAAAACAAAAGCTAGAAAAGCAAACTCAAAAAATCACATTTCTCATGGATGGATTGGAGGATTTATTCTCTCTTTGGCTTGCACGCGACATCCCCATCACACCTTTGCGTATTCTTCTTGTTGAGCTCATTTCTGATATTTATGAATGGAGCAATGAGAATATAGGATTTTTGATTTTCATTCGTAAAGACATTGTCCGCAGAGCTATTTTACAAAATTCTTCTCAGGTTATTGCAAAATATAAGTCCTACGAACTCGACTGGAGCAAAAATGAGGCACTACGGCTCGTAGGATGGATTCTCATTGCAAGTGATCTAAAAAAATACTGTAAAAATTCCTCAATGCAATCTTGGTATGCCGCAAGTTTTGACAGCATGAGTACGGCTCTGGAATTTTTCTGGGGGTTGAAACTTGGTACTCCAAACTCAAAAGAAGCCTATTCTGTAAATTGGGTATTGAGTGCCTTATCTGACTTCAAAGGGCATATTCAGGCACGTGATATCGTCCGATTCATACATGAAATATCAAAACAATCTGCAAGTGAAGAAAGAATTGTTTTCAAAGATAGATTGATAATGCCAAAAATGCTTAAAACAGCGCTTTCTCCCTGCGGAAAAGAAAAAATAAGAGAAATCAAGCAAGAAATGCAGGAAGTGGCAGAAAGTATAAATAAACTAGAAAGCAGCAATAAATCTATACCATTAAGAAAAAAAGATTTTGAAGAACTACAAATTCAAAACATAGCAGCTTTAGAAGAATTCGGTTTTATATTCAATGAGGATGGAGAATATTATTTCCCAGAAATGTACAGACAAGGACTAAATCTTGGAGTCTCTAAGGGAGCTCGCCCTAAGGTTGTTAGCCTCATGCGAAAAGCTCTAGTGATTAGATAAAAAACTATTTATGATATCTCTATTCCATACCGAAATATATATGGTAAAGAAATTCGCTCCCTAGGACTCAACCCGAATAGCTCCGGTTGCGGGACCTGTCATGCCATGAAAAATACCGTCAGACTCGATCATGAAGCGCCGGAATGCATAGCTCGCTGGAACTGGAAATATCATCATACAGGCATTCCGACCACGACAAGCATGCCCGGAGAAATCCATATTCCCCATCTTGGCATGTATGCGGCCGGATTTTCAACAAGCCCGTTCGGCGTGGAGTGGGTGCGCTTTGAAAAGGGAAGCCCCGTTCACCCCCTCGTGCAAACGGTTCCCCATGTCGCCTTTGAGGTGCAGGACCTTGAGCGGGAGCTGCGTCTGCGCGATTTTATCGTTCTGACGCCGCCTGCCAGCCCTTCCGACGGCGTGCGCGTCGCCATGATCGAGCATAACGGCGCCCCCATAGAACTCATCGAATTTTCCCGGCGCGACGCGCCCGGACAGGACGACGCCAATGACTGACGCCGCATCGCGCCTCGTGCGCCGCTACGACATCGAACGCTACGACGGCGCGCGGCGGCAGCCGCGTTCCTTTGTCGCCTGCGCGGAAACAACCCTGACCATACGCCTTGACGGCGCGCCCTTCGTCCGCATGGCCTGTTCCGGCGAGCATATGCCCGAACTTGTAACCGGCTTTCTCTTTTCCTGCGGCCTCGTCAGCGAGGCGGAGGATATTGCCGCTCTGGACATATCCCCTCAGGGGGAAGGGCGCTGCGATGCGCTCGTGCGCCTGAAGGCAGCCCCCGCCGCCGCGCCGCTTACCCTTACCTCGGCGCTGGGCTGGAACGCGCCCATTCAGGAGCGCGCGCTGCCGCGCATCCCCCGCCCGGCCCGGCCTTCCTGGGACGCGAAACGCATCATGGCGGCCGCCGAAACGCTGGACGCCCATTCGGAAATCTTTCGCCTTACGGGCGGCTGTCACAATGCGCTTCTTCTGAACCGCGAGGGGCCTGTCTTTTTCTGCATGGACATAGGCCGCCACAATGCCGTCGACACGCTCGTGGGCCATGCCCTGCTCCGGGGACTGGATCGCCGGGAACTCATGGTGCTTTCCAGCGGGCGCATCGCCTCGGAAATCGTCCACAAGGCACTGAGAGCCGGTTTTCCCATCCTTGCCTCCCTTTCCCGCGCCATGGCCGCATCCATAGACCTCGCCCGCGCGACGGGACTCTCCCTGCTGGGGAACGTCCGTACCGACGGTTTCGATATCTACCACGACAACGGACAGCTCCTTTTCTGATCGCATCCGCCCGTCGCTTCCGACGAAAAGACGCCGCCCCGGCAATCAGGGGGCGGCGTCCGCATCCGCTTTCCGGCCGCGTTTCCCGCGCGCGGCAAAAGACGCTCTTCCGGCGTTTTTCTGGGGGAAGATGGGGGAGAAGAAAAGGCCCTAGGCCCTTGCCTCGGCCCGCAAACCGTGCCGGGCAAGCTCCTCGACAACCTTGCGGCAGAATTTGGGCAGGAGGGCTTCCGCCTGCGGGCTGATTTCCGGGTGCATGGTGCGGAAATCAAAGGGTTCAAAACCAAAGACGACGGTTTTCGGACGGCAGCCGACAAGCTCGCACGTCGCCAGCGTATCGACCAGATCCGTCTGATGCATGGAATCGCGAAAGCTGAGGCTCTTGCGGAGATCCTCGTTTTCCAGCAGATAGACGGAACCGGGTTCCCCGCCGCCCAGCACGACGTCCAGCACAATCAGCACGGAACACTCCTGAAGGGCCGGCATGAGCATCAGCCCCTGCGTGCCCCCTTCCTGCAAATCCACATTGGCAGGCCAGCTATAGCGTTCCTTTAAATATGCCACAGCGCGCATGCCAAAACCTTCGTCCGTCAGCAGCGTGTTGCCAACGCCGAGAATCAGCACGGCATCCGTAGAAGCAATTGCGTCCATGAATATTCCTTGCGCTTGAATGCGGAAAAACCGCGTTTTTTCCGCGAAACGACACAGGCCGTATACTGAAATTGTTTTAACAGGACTGGCCGCGCGGACAGACAAAAAAAGCGGTTCGTGAAAGCGAACCGCCTTTTTTCCGAAATCAGAACCGGAATACCGCACTCTTTCGGCGCGACGCGCCGTCGCGCCAGAGGCGTCCGTCGCAAACCGCGCCCGCATAAAAAGGGAGCGCGGCATCGCTCCGCGTTTGTCGGGGCGATTCCCTTGCGGAAACCGCCCCGAAGCAATTTTCTACAGAACCTTGAACTTGTGCACTTCGTTGGTCTGGCCGTCAATGACATGAACGGCGCAGGCGATGCACGGGTCAAAGGAGTGAATGGTGCGCAGGATTTCCACCGGACGCTTGGGATCGGCAATGGGCGTTCCCACAAGCGCGTGCTCGGCGGCGCTCATGACGTGCTTGGCGTCGCGCGGTCCGAGGTTCCAGGTGGTGGGCACGACAAGCTGGAAGTTGGAAATCTTCTGATCGTCGATGCAGATCCAGTGCGAAAGGCCGCCGCGCGGGGCGTTCACAAAGCCCACGCCGCGGCAGGGGCTGGTCGGAATTTCGCAGTTTTCCGCGATCTTCTTGTCGCCCTTGTCGATATTGGCCTGGTATTCGTTCAGCCAGGTTTCCACCTGCTGCGCGATGGCCAGCGTCTCGATACCGCGGGCGGCGGTACGGCCCAGCGTGGAGAACAGGGCCTCGGGGCCGACGTTGAGCTGCTTCAGCACATAGTCGACAAGGGGCACGATGGCGGGATGCTTGTGCGCGTAGCTGACAAGCACCTGCGCGAGAGGACCGGTTTCCATGGCGATGCCGTCGTAACGCGGCGCCTTGAGCCAGGAATAACGATCCTTGTCGCCCATCTTGGTAAAGGCCGGCTTGGTTTCCCCTTCATAGGGCGTGCGGGCCTGATCGCCTTCGTACCAGCTGTGCCGCACATGTTCCGCAATCTTGGAGGGGTCCATGGGCTGCACGGCGTCGAGCTTGCGATTGAGGATAATGCCGTGCTTGAGCCAGCGGGAATCCAGATTGCGCTCGCCGCCCGGGGCGGGGAACTCGCCGAAGGCCATGAAGTTGTCCGTGCCGCCAAAGGCAGCCCAGTCCTTGTACTGGCTGGCCACAAGCAGCAGATCGGGGATATAGACTTCCTCGATAAACTTGCGGGATTCCTGATACAGTTCCGTAAATTCCTTGATACGGGCGGGCGTCAGGGACTCGTAGCAGGTGACGCCGCCGGCGATCAGGAACTGCGGATGCGGATTTTTCGCGCCGAAAACGGCCATGGCCCTGGCGGTCTTGACCTGCATGCGCAGGGCTTCAAGATAATGCGCCGTGGCGAGAAGGTTGGCTTCGGGCGACAGGTAGTAGGAAGGATGGCCGCCGAGGAAGTAGGCGTTGGTAAAGGGGCCGAGCTGACCGGTGTTGACAAAGGCCTGCAGGCGTTCCTTCACGGCCTTGAATTCAGAGGCCTTGGCCGGACGGGGGGAAATGGAGGACGCCAGTTTGGCGGTCTTTTCCGGATCGGCGGACAGGGCGGCGGTCACGTCCACCCAGTCAAGGGCGTGCAGGTGATAGAAATGCACAAGATGGTCGTGCATGAACAGCAGGCCCAGCACCAGATTGCGGATATAGGTGGCGTTGGCGGGAATGCTGACCTTGATGGCGTCTTCCAGCGCGCGCGTGGAGGCCAGCGCGTGCGTATAGGTGCAGACGCCGCAGGTGCGCTGCGTGAAGTGCTGCGCGTCGCGGGGGTCGCGTCCCTTGAGGATGGTTTCAAGACCGCGGAACAGGGTGCCGCAGCTGCGGGCGTCCTTGATCCTGCCGTTTTCCACTTCCACCTCAATGCGGAGGTGACCTTCAATACGGGTCAGGGGGTCGACCACCACCGAACCGTTGTAGTTGCTCTGGGGCGTTTTCTTGATTTCGCTCATGGAGAATGCTACTAGTTCTTATAGAAGGGCGTCAGTTCGTCCCAGAAGCCGGGTTCGCTACAGCCGATGCAGGGATGACCGGCACGCACGGGCCAGTTGGTGTCGTTGAACAGCACCTTGGGGCAGTTGTTGTACGTGCTGGGGCCCTTGCAGCCGAGGTCGTAGAGACACCAGCCCTTGCGCGCCTCTTCGGAATCGAAGGAAGGAGCGAATTCTCCGGCCTCGAAATGCGGCAGACGTTCGCACAGTTCGTGCACGGTCTTGCCGAAGAACATGAGCGGGCGGCCCAGTTCGTCGAGACGGAGTTCGCGCCCCTGAAGGAAGGCGACCACCGTGCCGACAAAGTTCAGCGGATTGGGCGGGCAGCCGGGCAGGTTGATGGCCTTGACGCCCAGATCGGCAAAGGCCTCGTTGACGCCAACGGCCCCGGTAGGATTGGGCTTGGCGGCCTGCACGCCGCCGTAGGCGGCGCAGGTGCCCATGGTGATCACGGCCTTGGCGCCGGGCAGCACGCGCTTGCAGAGGTCGTACATGGTATGACCGCCCACATAGCCGAATTTCCCGCCGTCCGCCATGGGAATGGCCCCTTCCACGACGGCCACGTAACCGTCGGGATTCTTGACGGCCTTTTCCAGCGCCTCTTCGGCGGCTTCGCCGGCGGCGGCCATGATGGTTTCATGGTAGTCAAGGGAAATGGTGTCAAGAATGAGGGAGTCAATAAACGGTTTGTAGGTCCGCAGCAGCGCCTCGGAACAGCCCGTGCATTCGGCGCAATGCAGATAGACCACAGAGGCGCGTTTGCCGGTAAGGGCCGCCGCAACTTCGGAAGCCATTGAAGGGCCGAGCCCCATCGTCACCGCGACGGCGGTGCAGAACTTCATGAAATCTCGACGGCTGATACCCTGGCGCTCAAGGCGCTCCTGACCATCCGTTTTGCCCAGTCCCACGGCAATACGCATACTCTGCCTCCTGGCAAAAATGAAAACTTGGACGTCGCGTCCGCAGAACGCTTCGCCATGAACCTCCCGCCTTCGTCCATCTGCCGGAGAGCAAACAGGAAAAAGGCTCCACTATGCCGATATGCGCCTATCGTACCTCGCCGCAGGCAAATGGTCAATACGGTTTGCCCTGATAGCAGGGAACAGCGCGCCCGGATCTTGCCTTGCCCTCTTCCATGCGCTACTGAATCCACAGGCATTTCGGCCCTGCGGCGCTTCCGCATTTCCAAAGCCGCGCCGTCCGCGGCGGCCGAAACGCGGCGCCGTTTCAGGGCCGGTTCCTTCCCGCCCCGCGCGGCCGGGCCGGCAAACCGGCCGGCGACGCAATGAGATAATGAAGGAAACGGCGGCGTTTCCCCGCAACAGCTTCGGCGCGCCCTCTCAACGACCGCAACACGCATGAGGAAGTCATGGAATTAGAGACACTCTGTCTTCACGGCGGCTATACGCCCGGCAACGGCGAACCGCGCGTCCTGCCCGTCACGCAAAGCACCACCTTTACTTATGAATCCACCGCCGCCGTGGCCCGCCTGTTCGACCTGCAGGAAGAAGGCTTCTTCTACACCCGTCTGGCGAATCCCACGGTCGACGCCGTGGAACGCAAGATTGCCGCCCTTGAAGGCGGGGTGGGCGCCCTCTGCACGGCGTCGGGGCAGGCGGCAAACCTGCTGGCCATTCTCAACATCGCCCGCAGCGGCGATCATGTGATCAGCACGGCCAGCATCTACGGCGGGACGTTCAACCTCTTTGCCGTAACGCTCAAGAAAATGGGCGTCGAGGTGACCTTTGTCGATCAAACCGCTCCCGACGCCGAAATAGAGAGGCACATCCGCCCGAACACGCGCGCCGTCTTCGGCGAAACGCTGACAAATCCGTCGCTGGACGTGCTTGATATCGAACGAATGGCCGCGCTGGCCCACAGGCACGGCCTGCCCCTGATTGTGGACAACACCTTTGCCACGCCCGTACTCTGCCGCCCCTTCGACTTCGGCGCGGATATCGTCGTGCATTCCACCACCAAATATATGGACGGGCACGCCGTTCAGATGGGCGGCGTCATCGTGGACGGCGGCCGCTTCGACTGGACGCAGGGGCGCTTCCCCGAATTCACCGAACCCGACGAATCCTATCACGGGCTGATCTATACGGAAACCTTCGGCAAGGCGGCCTTCATCGTCAAGGCCCGCGTGCAGCTCATGCGCGATCTTGGCTGCTGCCAGACGCCGCAGGGCGCCTTCTACCTCAACCTCGGGCTGGAAACCCTGCCCCTGCGGATGCAGCGGCACTGCGCCAACGCCGAAGCCGTCGCCCGCCATCTGGCCGCCCATCCCAAGGTGGAGAGCGTCAACTATCCCCGTCTGGAAGGCCATCCCCACAAGGCCCTGGCCGACAAATACCTGCCCGACGGATGCAGCGGCGTCGTCTCCTTCAGCCTCAAGGGCGGACGCGACGCCGGCGCCCGCTTCATCGACGCGCTCAAGCTCGTTTCCCTGCAAGTGCATGTGGCGGATATCCGTTCCTGCGTGCTGCATCCCGCCAGCTCCACCCATCGCCAGCTCTCGGATCAGCAGCTCAAGGACGCGGGCATCACGCCCGGCATGGTCCGCTTTTCCGTGGGGCTTGAAAACATCGACGATATTCTCGCCGACATCGATCAGGCGCTGGAACAGGCGTAACGGCATAATCCATTAGGCCAGGACTCATTACGGCTTTCTTGAGGGGGAAGAAACCCCTTTTGCTTGCGGCAAAAAGGTGTTTCTTCCCCCTCAAACTCCCCCATCTTCCCCAAAACCCGCGCATAATGTGCTGACAGGTAAAGATGGGCATTATTGTAATATATAGGAATATTTTATTTTACATGTTATCCCGCAGGAAGACAGCTCTTGATAATGAGTCCTGACCCTAGAGCAATTTCAATTTGAAACGCGGCGCGTTCCAAACCATGCGGACTGTCGTTTCGCGGAAAAAGCGCTGTTTTTCCGCTCACTTTTGGCCGGGCGGCGCGCCGCAGCCTCGCGTTTCACCTTTTTCAAAGGTGAAACGCTCTAAAGAGACCTGAGGCATATTCCCCTCAAGGCGATCTTCCGGGGAGAAAATTCCCCAAAAAGGCCGGACATCCCCAGCGGGATGCCCGGCCTTTTCCGCGTTTGAGGGGGGAAGGAACCACTTTTTGCCGCAGGCAAAAGAGATTTCTTCCCCCTCAAAAAAACAAAGACAAAACGCTCCAGATCCGTCAACATCAATATTTTCTATTTATTTCAAATAAATAGAAAATACGGACATACATACCCCTTGAAAGGCGCCTGCCGCTGCCCTGCGTCCCCTTTGAAAAGGCGCGTTGGGGGAAGGATGGGGGGCCTGGGGGGAAGGAAACCCCCTTGCGCGCTAGCCAAGGGGGTTTCCTTCCCCCCAGAAGCTCAATTCAGGTTAATACCCCCTAAAAATGCCGCCGCATGGCAAACAGGGCGGGCAGGCCGCCGGTATGCAGGAAAACCACGTTGCCCTGCGGGGGATAGAGGCCGCGCCGCAGCATGTCCAGCAGGCCCGCCATGGCCTTGCCGGTATAATTGGGATCGAGAACCACGCCTTCCGTGCGCGCGAGCAGCCGCACGGCCTCGATCATGCCGGGATAGGGGCGCGAATACCCCGGCCCCACGAAATCGCAGGACAGGCGAAGAAGATGATCCGTGCAGGACCCCGGCAGATCCAGAAAGCGCCAGCAGGCCTCGGCATGCTCCATGACGCGATCCTGCGCCATGACGGGATAATCCATGCCGAAGCTGTCAAAACCGCAGACGGCCACCTCCGGCCCGCCGTCCAGGGCCAGGGCCTGCGCGCCGACCAGAAAGCCCGCGGCCGTGCCCGCGCTGCCCACGGAAACCGCGACGGCATTTGGAACAAAGCCCAGCGCCGCAGCCTGATCCAGAAGCTCGAAGAAGCAGGCCAGCGACCCCAGCGCCCCTTCCGGCGTGGAGGAGCCGCGCGGAATGACAAAGGGCTTTCGCCCCCGCGCCTCAAGCTCCGCCGCGCGGGCGCGCATGGCCGCGACGCAGTCGCCGCCCGGCGGCAAAAGATGCACGCGCGCGCCGAGAATGCGGCAGAGAAGGATATTGCCCGTTTCCTGATCGTCTTCCGAAAAGGGAGGATCGGCGCGCCCGAGAAAGAGCTCGCAGGCCAGCCCCTCATGCGCCGCCGCCGCGGCGGTCTGCACGACCTGATTGGACTGCACCTCTCCGGTATTGAGAAGGGTGTCGGCCCCCTGCGCCCGCGCCCGCGCCAGCACGTATTCCAGCTTGCGGACCTTGTTGCCGCCCGCGCCCAGCGGCGTCAGATCCTCGCGCTTGATCCAGAGCGCGGGACAGTCCGCCCCCTCGTCAAGCAGGGCCCGCCGCAGACCTGTCATGGGCATGAAGGGAGTGGGCCAGACGCCCAGCGGCACGCGCGCCGCGCGCGCCGCCGCATCCCTGATGCGATCCACAAGAGTCATGGGCATACCTCCAGGAAGGGGATCGACCGGCGGGCCGCGACGGGCGCGATCCCCTTGTCGCCCGGGGCAGCAGGAAACATGCCAAAGAGAAAACAGGGAAGGGATACGGCGTCCGGCGGGGCTTTCCGCCGCGCGGGCCGGGCCGCGCGCGGGGAAAAACATGCTCATTTTCAGGCAGCTTGTTCATTTTTGAGCCTCATGCTATACGGCAGGGGCTCCAGATTCCTCCAACCCACGCCGACATGCCCGCCGACACGCCCCCCTTCCGCTTTGCCGTTCTTGTCCATTCCGATTTCGTGGCCGACGAGGTCCGCCGGGAAACCCGCGCCCTCGGCTGGGATATCGACGTTTTCGTCACAACCTACGACACGGCCCGGCGCGACGCCGAGCGCTGCATCCGCAACGGTTACGATATCCTGATCTGCCACGGCGGCTTCCGCTACGACGTGCAGCGCGATCATCCGCAGAAGACCGTCTTCATCGAACGCACGGACTTTGATCTGCTGCGCGCCCTGCTGCGCGCCCGCGCCTATACCTCCGAGGTCATTCTGACGGCGCACCGCGACGAGGCCCGCGATTTCGATTTCATGGAAAAGATCACCCAGATGCGGATTCACGCCATCCGCTACGCCCACCACGAGGAACTGGAACGGCAGCTGGAACGCTGCTATGCGCGCGGGCTGCACATGGCCGTGGGCGGGGGCGGCACGGCGCGCTACATGCGCCGCCTCGGCGGCCAGACCATCCTCGACGCGCCCCAGCCAAGCAGTATTCAACAGGCCATCACCCGCGCCGTCAACCTCATGGAGGCGCGCCAGCGCGAACGCACCTATACGGAAAACCTGCGCCAGCTCATGCGCTTCAGCCGCGAGGGGATCGTCTGCGCCCGCCTCGACGGCGACGTCATCTACGCCAACGACGAAGCCCTGCGCCTGCTCGGCGTGGAAGGGCAGGACGATCTGCGGCCGCTGCTGCCCGATCTGCTTACGGAGGAGCTGACGGCGGAAGGCAAGCCCCGCGTGGACGACGTGCTGACGCTGCGCCGCCGCCGGCTGCTTGTCAGCGCCTTTCCCTTTCACCTGACCGAGGGGCGGGGCGTGGTTATCTTTCTGCGGGACGTGCAGTCCATCCGCAGCCTCAGCCGCAAGATCGACACGCTCGCCCGCCGCAGCTTCACCAGCCGGCACGAGGCCTCGGCGATTCTCGGTCAGTCGCCGGCCATGCGGGAGGCGCGCCGCCGCATCGCGCGCTACGCGGGCATGCACGCCCCGGTCTGCATCAGCGGCGAAACCGGCTCCGGCAAGGAGCTGGTCGCGCACGCCCTGCACGCCGCCGGGCCGCGCGCCGACCGGCCCTTTGTGGCCCTCAACTGCGCGGCCCTGCCGGAAAGCCTGCTGGAAAGCGAGCTTTTCGGCTATGAGGAGGGGGCCTTTACCGGAGCGCGCCGCCAGGGCAAGAGCGGCCTGTTCGAGCTGGCCCACGGGGGCACGCTCTTTCTGGACGAAATATGCAGCATTCCCCCCGCCATGCAGATGCGCCTGCTGCGCGTGCTGGAAAGCGGCGAACTGCTGCGCGTGGGCGGCGACCGGCTTGTTTCCGTGGACGTGCGCCTTGTGAGCGCGGCCAACCACGCCCGGCTGGCGGCCCGCGTTCAGGACGGCTCCTTTCGTCTGGACCTCTATTACCGCGTCATGGGGCTGTTCATTCCCCTGCCGCCCCTGCGCGAGCGCAAGGAGGACATTCCCCTGCTGGTCGCGCCGGTGCTGGCCGAACACGGCCGCACGCCGGCCTGTCTGTCTCCGGCCATGCTCGCGGCCCTCGACGACTACGACTGGCCGGGCAACGTGCGCGAACTGCGATCCGTCATGGACATTTACGCCCAGCTTCTCGAAAACGACGCGCCGGACGAGGACGCCTTTCGGGAGGCCTTTCACGAGCGCGTCGGCCTGCTGCCGTATCCCGGCCGGCCCCTTGCCGTCGCGCCGCTCCGGCCGGAAGCGCCGGCCGAATCGCCGTCGCTGCGCGAACGGCTCCGCCGCTGCCGCGACGAGGCGGTGCGCGACGCCCTGCGCCGCTGCGGCGGCAACCGGCGCGAGGCGGCCCGCGCGCTGGATGTGGGCTATGCGACCCTGCGCCGCTTTCTTGCGGAAATGAAGGCGCCCGCGGACGACGCGCCGCCCGCCGGAGGCGACGCATGACGCCCCGCGAGGACGGCGCGGCCCTGCGGCTGGCCGTGCATGCCCTGTGCCGCCTGCGCCTGCCCTGCCCTGTCCGGCTGCTGTCCCGCTGGTTCGGCGGGGAAGGGACGCTCCCCGACAGGCTGCGCGAGCTGCCCTTTGTGCGCGCGGCCGGCGGCGACGCCGAAGCGACTACCTGCCCGGAGCTGTTCCGCTGGCTTCAGGCGCATCCGCTTCCGGCGGCGGAGGACCCCGCCGTCGCAAGCATGGGCGACGCGGCCCGCGCCCTGATCCTGTCGGCGTGCGGCAGGCAGCAGGCGGGCGCGAGCCTGCTGTGCGATCTCGGGCTCCGGCGGCTGACCGGCGGGGAATGGGAAGAGGCCGTGCTTGTCCTGCGCCTGAGCCTCATGGAAATGCTGGACATGGATCTGACCGGCGCGGACGCCGGGCGCCTGCGTTCCTGGAACGGAATCGCCCTGGCGCTGATGGAGGCCTTTCTCGCGTCCTCATGCCGCCGTCTGCGTCCGGCCCTGCGCCTGCATGCCCGCCTTCATGCCAACGCCTCGCGCCTGGGCGACATCCGCACCGCCATTGTGGCGGATCTGCTCCTTGGTCTCTGGTTCGCCATGCGCTGCACCAGCCGGAAACGCTACGACGCCCTCGCGCGCGCCCTGACGGCGGCGGAGTCTCTGGGCGACGGCGACATGCGCCCCCTGACCATCGCCTGCCGCGTCATCTACTGCGCCACCCGGGGCGACCTGAATACCTGCATGCGCCTGCACGGGCAGCTGCGCGCGACTCCCGGGCGCATCGGCAATATCTACACAAGCACCTGCGCGGCCGTGGTGTCGGCGGCGGCCGCGGTGCTCACCGGCAGCATCCACGAAGGGCTGGCGGCCCTGCAACGCCGCCTTGACAAGGCGCGGCAGGACGAAAACCGCCTTGATGAAATGTGGCTGCGAACCCAGCTTGGCAACCTGCTGTGTTCGGCGGGCCGCCACGGCGACGCGCTCCGCCATCTGGACAAGGCGCTGCGCTGCTCCAGCGCCGCGTTCATGCCCATGCTGCACGCCTTTCTGTTTCGCGTGCTGGCCTTCTATCATTACTGCCGGGGCGCGATTGTCCAGTCCTACCAGAGTTTCCGGCAGACGGTCTTCTTTCCCGACGCCCTGATCGCGCGGCGTTCCTATTACGGGTATCCGTGGCTGCTGGAGCTGCTGTGGGAATACCGGCGCGCGGGCCTGCCGGAGCTGCCGGGCTACGCGCTGCGGCAGGCCGTCGATCGCCTGTGGGACGGCGGCAACATCCATTTGCAGGGGGCGGCGCGCCGGTTCGAGGCGCTGCTGCTGGCGGAGACGCCGGGGCAGGAGGAACGCCGGCTGACCCTGCTCCGGCAAAGCCTCGCCGATCTGGAAAAGGCGGAGAATCAGCGCGAGCTGGCCCTGACGCGGCGCGAGCTGGCCCGGCTTCTGGCGGCGACGGGCCGGAAGGACGAGGCCCGGCCGCTTCGCAAGGCGGCGGAACAGTTCTTTGCCGACGCGAGCTGTTCCCAGCATGGCCTGAACCGCGCGGAGCTGCAATCGCACATGGAGAGCCGGGCCCGCGCCCTGCTGGAGTCCTGCGAGGGCTGCACGAACAGGATGGAATATTTTCATTTCTTTCTTCTGAGCCTGCAACGCGCCTTTCAGTGCGAGCGTTCGGCCCTGTTCCGCATTCAGCCGTGCGGCGATCTTCACGCCGTGGCGGACAACAACTTTGAAACCTGTCGCAACGCGGCCTTCATCGACGGCCTGCGCGCCCTGCCGGATCGTCTGGAGCCGCGCGGCTGCGCCTTTTTTGAGCGGGAAAAGAGCCTGGTCTGCCTGCCCGTCTTCCGCGAGGAGCGCTATCTGGCGTATGCGGATAATCTCTATCTTGAGAGCGTGCTGCCGCAGCTGGGGGAACAGGGGCGCGAGCGCCTCTGCTGGATGTTCACGACGCACTTTTCCCTGGCCCTGGGCCTGCTGCGGGCGGAAGCCGCCGACCGGCGCGCGCAGCGGGAAGCGCCGGAAAGGGAGGACGAGGCGGACGAGAATATTTACTGGGAGCATATTCCCGCGCCCGTGCGGGACATGGCCGGCAGGGCCGCCCGCGCCAACGTGCCCGTGCTGCTGCTGGGCGAAACGGGCGTCGGCAAGGAGGTGCTGGCCCGCTACCTGCACCGCCAGAGCGGGCGTCGCGGCAGGTTTGTGGCGATTCAGCCCTCAAGCATGACGGAGAGCCTGTTTGAAAGCGCCCTGTTCGGGCACGAGAAGGGGGCCTTTACCGGCGCGCTGCAACAGAAGATAGGGCTGATCGAGGCGGCGCACGGCGGCACGCTCTTCATCGACGAGGTGGGGGACATTCCGCTTTCAATGCAGGTGAAGTTATTGCGCGTGCTTCAGGAAAAGACCTTCATGCGGGTGGGCGGCATCCGCGAGCAGCGTTCGGATTTCCGCATCATCGGGGCGACCCACCGCGATCTCGCGCAAATGGCGCGCGAGGGGCGCTTTCGGGAAGACTTGTATTATCGTCTGGCGGTCATTCCCATCGCCATTCCGCCCCTGCAGGGCAACGCGGCCCTGATTGCGGCGCTGGCGCGCAAGTTCGCGGCCTATTACGCGCGCCGGCATCAGGTTCCCTTTCCCGGTCTGGACGAGAACGCCCTTGCCCGGTTGTGCGCGCACGCCTGGCCGGGGAATATCCGGGAGCTGAAGAACTTTGTGGAGCGGATGGTTATCCTGTCGCGCGACGGCGCGCCCGATCTTGTTCTTCGCGGCAGGCCGGAGGAGCGGCGGGGAGGCATGGAGGATCTGACGGCGGATCTGCCGACGATGGAGACGCTGCGGGAGCGGTATATCCGCCGGGTTCTGGAGCTGACGCGCAACCGGGTGTGCGGCCCGGACGGGGCCGAGGGCATTCTCGGGATGAAGCGTTCGACGCTGTACGCCGCCCTGCGGCGGTACGGGATTGGCAGGCGCTGAGATTTTCCCGATTCTGGAAAAAATTCCTGATTCTGGAAACATTTTTCCAGAATCGGGAATTTCTGTTTTCTGCCGGAATGGAAATCTCCTGTAAAATCAAGCTTGTTAAAAATGGCACACACCTTGCTCAAACAGGGCGTCGCCCCCTGGTTCCAGAGCGCTCCAGAACGTTTCATCCTTGAAAAAGCTGAAACGCGAGGCGGCGGGACAGGACGCAGGTTTGCAACGCGAGGCGTTGCAAACCGAAAACGCTCCATCGTTGAAAAAGGAGTTCGCCATGACAACCAATTCCATGTGCCCCGTCTATGACAGCTACTCGCCCATCGTCCCCGACGGACTTGTCGATCACTCCCGCATCATGGCCCCGAAGGTCTACAATATCGCCGACAGGGTCTATCTTGCCTACGGCTACGGCCTCGGCAGCCCCGCCATGATCGTGGGCGACGACGGCATCGTCATCATCGACCCCAATGAATGCGAACTCAAGAGCCGCCGCGCTCTGGAAGCCTTCCGGGAAATCACCGACAAGCCCGTGGTCGCCGTGATCTATACCCACTTCCACGCCGACCACATCTTCGGCGTCCGCGCCTTCGTCTCGCCCGAAGACGTGGCCGCCGGACGCGTGCGGATCATCTCCCACGAAAGCCTGCCCTACTTCATGGCCCTGCAATCCAGCTCCGGCATCGGCACGATCCTGGGTCTGCGAAATTCCTACACCTTCGGGCAGGAGCTGCCCGTGGCCGAGGACGGGCGCATCAACTCCGGCATCGGGCCGGACAACCTGCGCGGCAAGGATACCTGCGGCTATATCGCCCCCACCCTCACCTTCCGGGATACCCTCGACATCACCATCGCCGGCGTGCGCCTGCATCTTCTCTGGGTTCCCAGCGAATGCGAGGATGAAATCGCCGTCTGGCTGCCCGACGACAGGATTCTGCACACGGCCGAAGTCGTGCAGGGCGAATGCTTCCCCAACCTCCACACCATTCGCGGCACCCGCTACCGCAATCCCCGCACCTGGTACAAGAGCATCGACAAGCTGCGCGCCCTCGGCGCGGAACACATGGTCCCCGCCCACGGACGCCCCGTCAGCGGCAAGGACGCCGTGGAAGAAGTCCTGCGTTCCTACCGCGACGGCATTCAGTACGTCTACGACCAGACCATCCGCCTCATGAACCGGGGCCATACGGCGCGCGAACTCGCCCACATGGTGCGCCTTCCCGAACATCTGGCGGGTCACCGCTGGCTGGGAGAATACTACGGCGCCGTCTACGCCCATGTGCAGGAAATCTACCAGGGCGAACTGGGCTTCTTCGACGGCGACCCCACAACCCTGCAACCCACGCCGCCGGTGGAATCCGCCCGCAGGCATCTGACGCTCATGGGCGGCCGCGACCGGGTGCTCGACGAGGCGCGCAAGGCCGCCGAAAGCGGCGACTGGCACTGGGCCGCCGAGCTGACGACCTACATCATCCGCGTGAACAACGACGACATGGACGCCCGCCTGCTCAAGGCGCGGGCACTGCGCCAGATAGGCTATACGCAGACGGCAATCCACATTCGCAACTGGTATCTGTGTTCCGCGCTCGAACTGGAAGGGAACGCCCCCGGCGCCGGCTACAGCTACGGCGGTTATCCCGCGGTGACGGCCGGTTTCTCCGCGCGCGGCCTCATCGACGGCATGAGCATGCAGCTCCTGGGCGACGAGACCCTGGACATGAACCTGAGCATGGCCTTCGACGTGGACGGCGAAACCTGCGCGCTCGAAATCCGGCGCGGCGTCGCCGAATACCACGACGCGCCTTCCGGCAGGGAAGAGCTTGCCGTCCGCCTTGCCAAGACCGACCTTGATCTCATTTTCTGCCGCCGCTCCTCGTTCGAGCGCTGCCTCGAAGAGGGCCGCCTCCAGATAACGCGCGGCGACAGGGAGCAGGCGCTGCTGTTCTTCAGCAAGTTCGAGTGGTCCACCGCCAGAGGCATCCGTCTGACAATACGCTGATCCCCGGCTCAAGGGAGGACTCGCCATGACGACCGCTTCCGTCTCCGCCGCGCCCGTTCCCGCCGTCGCTTCCGAAAGATTCGGAAAGCTCCGTACCCTGCTCGCGTGGGCCGCGTCGCTGCTTCTGCCCCCCCTGCTGCTGCTCCTGCCGGACGCCTCCGGTCTGGACGACCGCATGCGCCTCTTTCTTGTCATCACGTCCTGGGCCATCATTGTCTGGGGGTTCAACCTCATCTCCGAGGTTGCCGTCGCCATGATCCTGCCCGTCCTGTATGTGGCGGCCGGACTCCTTCCCTACAAGGAAGCCATGTCCAGCTGGACGGACACCCTCACCATCATCACCCTGGGCGGCCTGATTCTGGGCCATGTGGTCATGCGAACGGGCCTGACGCGCCGCATGGCCCTGTGGGGCATTACCCGCATGGGCGGCTCCTTCGCGGGGCTGCTGGCCGGCATGACCTTCGCCGTCATGGTCGTCAGTCCTCTGGTGCCTTCCATCACGGGCAAGACGATTCTGTTTGGCATCATCGCCATCGGCCTTTGCGACGCGCTGGGCTTCAAGCCCCGCTCCCGGGAAGCGACCCTGATCTGTCTGGGCACGTTCCTTGCCGTCACAAGCGCCAAGCTTTGCTGGCTCACCGGGGCCGGAGACGTCATCCTGCCCGTATCGCTCATGGACAAGGAAACCGGCCGCGTCACAAGCTGGCTGACCTACGCCCTCTACAACGCGGTTCCGGGAACCCTCTATACCGTCCTTTCGGTTGCGCTCGTCCTCGTGCTGCTGCGCGCGGGAAGCAACGGGCGCATGCGGGACGCCGTCGAGGAACAGTATCGCGCGCTGCCTCCCATGAACGGCGCGGAACGGAAGGCCGCCGCCATTCTGGCGCTCACGGTGCTGCTGCTCCTGACGGAACCCCTGCACCACATGCCCACGGCGCAGGTCATCTTCATCATGGGGCTGATCAACTTCCTGCCGGGCATAGGGCTCATCAACGGCAAGGAATTCGGCGCCCTGAACATCAACATCGTCTTCTTCATCAACGGCTGCATGAGTATCGGCATCTGCGCCAATGCCGTCGGCATGGATCACTGGATGACGGAACGCATGCTGCATCTGCTCCATACGGATTCCCTCTGGGGCAGCGCGCTGATCTGCTATGTGATGGGCGTGGCGATCAACTTCCTGCTGACGCCCGTGGCCGCCTTCGTCTCCCTCGTGGGACCCATCACCCAAATGGCCGCGGCCATGGAAGTCGATCCCGCCATCCTGGTACACTCGTTCCAGTACGGCCTCGATCAGTACGTCCTTCCCTACGAATACGCCCCCTTCATGCTGGCCATGGGCATGGGCTATATCGGCTTCAGAGACATGGCCCTCGTCATGCTGGCCCGTATGGTCGTCATGGCCGCCTTCCTGGGATGCGTGGCCGTCCCCTTCTGGATGATGGTCTCCGCCCGCATGTAGGCCGCGCGCTTCCCCTCCCCTTGACACGTTAACGTTTCTTGTTGAGGGGGGAAGGAACCCCCTTTGGCTCGCGCGCAAAGGTGGTTCCTTCCCCCCTCAAACTCCCCCCA
>CALUWU010000038.1 GCA_944324555.1 uncultured Desulfovibrio sp. | reverse complement strand
GCCGCCGCATCGCGCATCTCTGCCGGGAGGGCGCGCGTCACTTTGTCTGCAACGCGCCCTGGCAGCGCGATCTCTTTCCCGCTCCCCTGCTGGAAAGCATGTCTGCCGATGCTGCGGATAAAGCCCGTAAAGAGGGCGAAGGCCTGGATCTGCTGGCCGGTCCCTTCTGCAACATCGCTAATGCTCCTGCCCTGGGCGTGCTGGCGCGCATGGGCTTTTCCGGCGCGTTCATCAGCCCCGAACTGGCCGCCGAGGATCTTCTCGCTCTGCCCCGGCAGAGCCCTCTGCCGCTGGGTATGGTACTGTCCGGCTTCTGGCCTGTGGGCATCAGCCGCTTCGGTCTGCTGGGCGTCAAGGCCAACGAGCCCTTTGTCAGCCCCAAGGGGGAAGTCTTCTGGGCGCGCACCTATGGCGGCAATGTCTGGCTGTATCCGGGCTGGCCGCTGGATCTGACTTCCAAACGTCAGGAGCTTGTCGCCGCAGGCTACAGCTTCTTTGCCCATCTGGAGGAGCATACGCCGCAGGACCTGCCCGAAACACGCCGCCAGAGCCTGTTCAACTGGGAAGGCGCGCTTCTCTAGACTCAGGACTTATTACGTTTGTCTTGAGGGGGAAGGAATCCCTTTGCTCTGCTGTCGATGCCCGTAAGGCTCCTACGGTCGCCTAACGGGCACGGCCTTCGGTCGCCCGTCGGGTCGCTGCTTGCGGCAAAAAGGGGTTCCTTCCCCCTCAAACTCCCCCATCCTCCCCAAAACCCGCGCGCCGTGTCTGGCTGATAAAGACGGATATTTTTTGTAACATGTAAAAAATATTTTACTATCCTTCCCCCAACGCGCATCTCATTTGAACAACGTTCCGCCGTCCGCTTACGGACAACGAATAATCCCTTCCGACCAGAGGCAGGCGCCGCAGGTCGGCGTCTCGTTGCCGTAGCAGTCCGGCAGCCCCCGCTCCCAGTTGTCGCACTGGCTGCAACGGCAGCAGGGCGAAAACTCAAATTCCCGCACGCGCCGGCGAAAGTCCCGGTATTCCGGGCTGTCCCACAGTTCCGTCAGCGGCCGCTCCGCGACGTTGCCGAAAAAGTGGCGCCGCACAATGCGCGTCCTGCCGCCCCAGAACAGGCGGGAAGAACGCAGAAGCGACATGCAGGGGCTGAGCATGCCGTCGTGCCGCACAAAGGCCATGCCCTCGTCGATGAACCGGCAGCGCCGGGCGGGTCGCCGCAGACGCTGGCCGGAAAGAAAGATCTCGCACATGCCGGAGGTCAGCAGCCCGCCCGCGCCGCAGGCGACGTCCGGGTCCGTCAGATCCATCAGCGGCAGATGAATGCGGGGCGCCGAGGGCGGCGGGCTGTCGCCGCCGATATCGCTGCCGACGACCTGCCGGTAAAGCAGCTCGCCGGCGGCATGTTCGTCCGTGGGAATCACATGGGAAACGGAAACTTCGTTGACGTGATAATAATTGGCAAAATAGGGGAGCTTCGCCAGATCGCGCGCGTTGCTCTTCATGAGCACAAAGGCAAGCCCCAGGCGCACCGGCCGTGACAGGCGAAAGCGCAGCCGGTTGAACGTCGCGATGTTTTCCTTGAGCCGCGTCAGATTGCCGTTGCAGCGGATTTCGCCGTAGGCGCCTTCTTCCAGGGCGTCCACCGAAAGCCAGAGCATGTCGAGCCCGGCGTCCAGCAGCGCCGACGCCGTCTCCTCGTTCAGCAGGGAACCGTTGCTGAGCAGTTCCGTCCGGCGGCCGGCCGCCGACGCGGCGCGCATCATTTCCGGCGTGCGGGGATGGGCCAGCGGTTCGCCCATGCCGCCAAAGAACACCGTTTCCACGCTAGCGGGCAGATGCTCCATTATCTGGTCGAAGACGCGTTCGCTCATGTCTCCCGCGACCTCGTCAATCCAGCTGTTGCGAAAGCACATGGCGCAACGGAGGTTGCAGCGCGACGTTGGTTCAATATACAGGCGCTTCAGCGCGTCATTCTCCATGGACAGACCTCGGGGCGGGAAAGGGAACGGGAAACGCGGGCGCTCGCGGCCCGCGGGGAAAAGCCTACCCCCTTTCCCGGCAAAAGGCGAGACGGGCGGACGCCGGGCGGGGCTTGCCTTCCAGACGAAAGTGAGCAAGAACTCCGGCAAACGCTCTTCGCGACGCGAGGTAAGTCATGAAACAGGGAATTGTTGCCGACGCGCATAGTCATACCGTCGTTTCGCACGGCAAGGACGCGCCGGAAGCCATGATTGAGGCGGCGGCGGCAGCCGGTCTGGAATATTTCGGCATTTCCGAACATTCCGTCCTGCCGCAGCCCTATGTCTGCCGCATGTACCGGGAAGACATGGCGGAATGGATGCCCCTCCTGCTGGATCGGCTGGAGGAACTGCGCCTGACGGCGGCAAGGCCCCGTCTGCTCATGGGCATCGAACTCGACTGGACGCCGGATCGCCCCGATCACATGCGCCGGACGATCGCCTCCCGCGCCTTCGACTACGTCATAGGCTCCATACACCACCTTGACGGCAGACTGTCCGTCGGCAGCCCCGCAAGCTGGCCCTGCTCCGAGGCCGAGGCCGACGCGCGCTTCAGCCGCTATTACGCCCTGATGACGGACATGGTCTCTTCGGGCGTCTGCCATATCGCGTCGCATCCCGACTTCATCAAGCTCAACTGCTTCGACATGTTCCGCCGCTGGATACGGCAGCCGCGCAACCTTGCCCGCGTCCGCCCGGCGCTGGAGGCCATGAAGCGCGGCGGCGTGCTGATGGAAGTCTCGTCCGCGGGCCTGCGCCAGCCCTTCGCCGAGGCCTATCCCGGACCGGAGATCATGGCCCTCGCGGCCGACGTCGGCGTGGAAATCTCCCTCGGTTCCGACGCCCATTCGGCCGCCGACGTGGCTGGAAAATTCGACGAACTGGCGGCCTACGTCCGCGGCTTCGGCTATACGCAAGGCGTCGTTCTCGCCGGCGGCGAGCGGCTGACGCTGCCGTTCTGACGCGCCGCTGTCCGGGCCCCCGCCCGGACGCGGTCCCGCCTCGACCCTGTATCCCTTCCTGAACGCGCATATGACAAAAAACAGAGCGCTCTTTCTCGATCGCGACGGCGTTATCAACGTCAACTACGGCTACGTCCATCGGAAAGGGGACTTTCATTTCATCGAAGGCATCTTTGAGCTTGCGGCGGCGGCGACGGCGCGCGGCTTCCTGCCCGTCGTCGTCACCAATCAGTCGGGCATAGGGCGCGGCTACTACAGCGAACGGCAGTTCAACCGGCTCATGCAATGGGTATGCCTCCAGTTCAAACGCCGCCGCGCGCCCATCGCGGGTGTCTACTTTTGTCCGTACCATCCGGAACACGGCGTCGGCAGGTACCGGCGCGACAGTCCTTTCCGCAAGCCGCGCCCGGGAATGCTGCTCAAGGCCGCCCGGGAGCTGCATATCGATCTGGAACGATCCGTCATTGTGGGCGACTCCGCCTCGGACATGAAAGCCGGCGCCGCCGCCGGCGTCGGCAGGCTTTTCTATCTCCGGAGCGACGAGACCGCCCCCCTGCCGGAACTCCCGCCGGAAGTCCGGATCGTCCGCAGTCTGACGGCTATTGTTCCCGAACTTAATTTCTGAAGTATGCTCATTCTTTTCTATTGAATTCTTTGGCTGTCTGCTCTATTGTCGCATCAAGGAGATACTTATGCCTCTTGAAGACAGAGATATTTTCACCGCCATTTTTGAAAAATACCGCGACCAGCCCATTGAATTCGTCATGGCCCAATATGAAAAGGCCAAACTCCTCAACAGGGAAATAGAGCTCAGGCTCAGCGCCCTGGACGGACGCAGGGAAGGCGACGATCCCGCGGCGGCATGCGCCGCACCCGGTACGGAAACCCCTCCCGCCGCTGAAGAAAAAGCCGTCGTGGAACCGCCCCGCAAGCGTCCCACCAAACGGGATCTTGTCGCGGACCCCGAAAAGGCCTTTACCGACGAAACCATTACCTGCTGCCTGTGCGGACGGCAATTCAATACGCTTACCGCGCGGCACCTCAAAAGTCATAATGTCAGCGTCGACGAATATAAATATCTCTGCGGCTATGCGCCCTCGCAAAAGCTGATGTCCTTCAATCTCGCCGCGACCATGGCGCGCAACGTCCAGAAGGCGCAGGCCGCCCGCAAGGCGCTGCTCCAGAAAAAGGACGCCGGCCCCGCCGAAGCCGCCGAGACGCAGACGCAGGAACAATAAACACGCCGCCAAAGACTTCGACCTCCGGCGCGGCCGGAAATCCCCGCCCATCCCAACTTTCCAACGCGCGAAACCGAAACAGGCGCGCCGCCTCCATCGAGGCGGCGCGCCTGTTCTCTTTCCGCCGCCGGAACGCCGTCCAGTCTCCCCCGGCGGAGCAAGACGGCGCCATGACCGCGCGGCGTCGCACTGGGCAATAAAGAATACTTTTTCCCCTGAAAAAAACACAATCGGGGAAATAAGAAGGAAAAAACAGGCGCGCTATTTACACTCGTCTGGGATTGCTGTAGTCTTCGACCCATTGAGACTTATGACGACAAGGAGCTTTGCCTCGCGCGCCTACCTCGAAGGCGACGGCGGCTCCTCTTTGCGAACGTCCGAAACCGAAACCGTATTATGCAGTGGCGCCGGCATGCTTGCCTCTCCGAGAGAGAGAGAGAGAGAGAGAGAGAGAGAGAGAGAATTCTCTGATCCTCCCGCATTCTCTCCGGCGTCCGCTCCGCGTCTGTCGCCCTGTCTCCTGAAATTTCCGCGAGCGCGGCGGGCCGGCGGCATGCGCCCCCGTCTGCGCGGTTCGTTATCCTGGCGCAAAGCATGCCGAGACGTTTCGATCGCAGCGCGATCGGAGCGCCGCCCTTCAATCCCCTCAACCCTTTCCCCGAGCGGGGTTTTCCCGCGTTCCGGTCAAAGTTTCGCCCGGAAAGAAACCGCGTCGCCCCCGAGCGACCCGGTTCTTTTTACGCGCGATCCCGAACGCGCCGCACGCCTCGCCGGGGGGAGGTCGTCCGTCTGCAAAGGCATGGACGGCGCGAGCGTTCCCCGGAGGACGTAATGCAGTTGACCCTGGCGCGGAAGATCGGCGGGAGTTTCGCCCTTCTTCTCATCTTTACCGGTATCGTATCCTATATTGCCGCTCAGGCCATGCACGAAGGCCGCGTCGTTTCCGAAACGACGGCGCAGGAGGCAATTCCCAAGCTGACCCTCTTCAACTCCCTGCAGGGCAATCTCCTGCTGGCGGCCATGAATCTCCGCGTCTTCTTTGAGGCGGCGGACGCGGCAAGCTATGAACGCGGCCAGAAATTCCTGAGGCTCTCCCAGGAAAACTTCAAGGAACTTGAAACGCTGAACGGGCAGTATCCGACGCCGGAGCTGACGGAGTTCCTTCAGAAGTACGCCGCGCTGAACAAGAACTATGCCGACAGCGTCGCCAGCGGCTTCGGCGTGCAGAATCAGGCGGACGAGGCCACCCGGCGGATGCTTGAAAGGGGAGACTTCGCCCTCCAGATGTTCGGCAGACTGATCGCGACCATGGGCGAAACCCAGCGCGCCTTTCTGGCCGACGGCAACACGGACGCCGTCGTGCAGTATTCCCGCAACCTCGTGCAGGCCAGCGCCTTCGTGCAGCAGATGGAGAACCTTCAGCGCGAACTGCTGCTGGCGGCCCGCCGCCACGACGTCAAGGCCTTTTCCGCGCAGGTCAACGCCCTCTCCGAGATCCACAGCGAGGCGCAGGATATCCGCACGCATCTGCTGCGCGAGGAATGCCGCGAAATGTTCGACGAGGCGAACAAGGCCATCGACACCTTCGCGCAGCAGGCCGCCGAAATGATCCGCCTGCAAATCAAGCGCGTCGAGCTGGGGCAGATTCGCATCAAGAGCTATTCCCAGGCCTATCAGGAACTGGAACGGGCCTCGCAGACCCTCTCGCGGCAAACCATCGATACCGTCGCCGGTGCCACCGACGTTCTGGGCAAGTCGCGCCGTCTCGTCTTCATTGCCTGCGTCATCCTGCTGGCGCTCGGCGCGGCCTTCTCCTGTATCATCACGCGCACGATCACCCGCCCCGTGACCAGAACGCAGATATTCGCCCGCGCCGTTGCCCAGGGCAAGCTTGATCATGAGCTGGACGTGTCGAGCAAGGATGAAATAGGCCTGCTGGCCGACGACCTGCGCCGCATGGTCGCCACCCTGAAAGAAAACATCCACGACGCCAACGCCAAGAAGGAAGAGGCCGACAAGGCCACGGCAAAGGCCCAGGTCGCCACGGAACAGGCGCAGGAAGCCGCCCGTTTCGCCGAAAACGCCCGCAGGGAAGGCATGATTTCCGCCGCCACGGATCTGGAGCGCCGCGTGGAAGTCATTTCCACAACCTCTTCCGAGCTGGCGACCCAGATCGGCGCCTCCACGGAAAACGCCACGAACGCCGCGCGCAGCCTGCAGGACGTGGCCTCGGCCATGACGGAAATGACGGCCAGCATACAGGAAGTGGCCAGAAACGCCGCCCGGGCCTCGGAAATGTCCGCCAAGACGCGCGAAAACGCCACGGACGGCAAGGACAAGGTGCGCCGCTCCCTGGAAAGCGCCCAGGCGCTGCGGGCCCTCTCGCTGACCCTCAAGGGCAACATGGGCGATCTTCAGGAAAAGACCGACGCCATCTCCCAGATCATGGGCGTTATTTCCGATATCGCCGATCAGACCAACCTGCTCGCCCTCAACGCCGCCATTGAGGCCGCCCGCGCGGGCGAGGCGGGGCGCGGCTTCGCGGTCGTGGCCGACGAAGTCCGCAAGCTGGCCGAAAAGACCATGGTCTCCACGGCCGACGTGGGCAAGGCCACCTCGGCCATCGCCAAGAGCATGCAGGAAAGCATGGACGCCGTGGACTCCGCCGTGGAACAGGTGGAAAAATCCACCGAACTGGCGGCCCAGGCCGAAGAAGCCCTTGAAAACATCGTGACGGAAGCGGAATATTCGGCCAATGAAATCCGCTCCATCGCCGCGGCCTGCGAAGAGCAGTCCGCCACCAGCGAGTCCATCGACCGTTCCATTCAGGACGTCAACACCATGGCCGCCAACTCCACCCAGGCCCTGAACGAATGCTCCCAGGCCCTCTCCGGGCTGGCCGGACAGTCGCGGGAGCTGGACGAGCTTGTCCGCGCCATGAAGGCCGGCTAGCGCGTTTCACCTTTGAAAAAGAACGCGAGGCGGGGCGGCGCGCCCCTGAAAAAGTCCGGGCCTTGCGACACTGTTCCCCGCGGCGGGCACCCGCCCTCCCGTCCGCCGCAGGCGGCACAAGGAGATCGGCAGACGACGCGCCCGAGTCGTCTGCCGGTCTCCCTCTGTCAGGGGCCCGGAAGCGCGGCGGCCCGTTGCGCTTCGCATCCCGCCGCGGCGGCTCCCCGTCCGCCGGACCGGGAGCGTTCGCGTTTTCAGGGCGGTTTCATTCCGAAGCGTCCCGCCGGTTCCCCGCTCTTCCTTGCGGAAACGCCGGAGCGACTTCACGAGGGCGGGGCCGTCCGCGCGCCCCAAATTTCCCGGAGGCCGACAATGCGAAACTGTTCCCCGCAAACATTGTTGCGCAACCTTGGCGCCCTTGCCCTTGTCTTCTGCGTCCTCCTGCCCTGTCGGATACCGGCCGCCGAGGCGCCGTCCGGTTCCCACGCGGCAACCCGGATGCTGGCCTCCTTTCCCGACAGACACGCCTCGCGGCAGGAAGCCCCGAAACGCACGGTAAGAGTCGGCTGGTTCAAGCAGTACGGCTTTTTCCACAGCAAGGACAACGCCCTCTGGGGTTACCTTCCCTCCCTCTTCGAAGCGCTCGACCATTTCGCCGACTGGGATATACAGTGGGTGGAGGTTTCGCTGGAAAACGCGCGGGAAAAGCTTGAAAACGGCGAAATAGACCTGATCTGCGGCATGATCCGCACGCCGGAACGGGAAAAGGTCTTTCACTATTCCAGCATACGCGCCGGACTGTATGTAACGACGCTCCATGTTCCCCACGAAAGTTCCGTGCACTACATGGACTTTTCCGACTTTGAAGGGCTGACCATCGGCTTTTACTCGGGCTCCTATCATCACGACATCTTTCAGGAACAGGCGCGCCGACACGGCTTTTCCTACCGGCCCGTCTTCTACGACAGGTCCGCCGACATGCGGGCGGCCCTTTTCTCCGGGAAAATCGACGGCTACGTCGACGGCAGCCCCTTTGGCACAAGAACAAAAATCGCGGGGATCTTTGATTCCCGCCCCTTCTACTTTGTTTCCTCGCGCAAGGACGATTACTTCATCCCGCATGTGGACGCGGTGCTCAACCGCCTCCAGGTCTTCAACCCGCGCCCCTTCTCAAACTTCTTCAACAATGTCGTCGATCTGGAAAAACCCATCAATATCGCCCTGGATCGGGAAGAGCGCGCCTGGCTCGATACGCGCCCCAAGCTCCGCGTCGCGCTCAGCGCGCACCCCGAAAGCCTCTCGCAGCGCAGCTACAATCTTTTTCTTGAAAAATTCGTCGCCCGCATAGCCCGGCAGATGGGCATAGAGCTGGAATTCGTGTCGGCGCCCGACTATGAAACCTGCCTGACCATGCTGCGGGAAAACAAGGCGGATATCGTCACCAACGTCTTTCCCGGAAGAGACTTCAAAAAACGCTACGACATTGTGGCCGGGCTGCCCTATTACAATCCCCAGATCACCCTGGCCGCGCCGGCGACGGTCGTTCCGGGCAGCGGGCTGCGCGTCGGCGCCACGCGGGAAATGCTCAGCGTCCGGGAGGCCTATCTTTTCGTCTATCCCAGAGACAGCGTGCGCCTTTTTGAAACCGAAAAGGCCTGTCGCGCCGCGCTGGATCAAAAGGAAATAGACGCCTACATTCCCTTTTATCCGGGCCTGCCGCACAGCAAGACGGAAAATTCGGGGCTGCGTTACCAGACGACTCTGGCCTTTTATCCCATGGCGCTGGGCTTCAGCGCGGCGCTGCCGCCGCAGGCGCAGACGGTCTTTGCCAAGGGCGTCGCCGGATTTTCCAACGCGGAAATTGAATCCATGCTGCTGGAAATGCCCCCGCTGGAAGGTTTCAGCCTGCTGATCTATCTTGTCCGCAACTATTACGGCCTGCTGCTCGCCGCCATCCTCATTCTTTGCGCCATGCGTATCCATACGTCCCGGCGCGAAGTCCGGCTTCTGAAAAAGGTGGCCTTCACCGACCTTGTGACCCAGGGCGTCAACCGGGCCTGCTTCCTTCGCGAGGCGGAGGAAGTTCTTGCCAGAAAGCGCCCCTGCTATATCCTCAGCGCCAATATCAGGCACCTGATCCACATCAATCAGCTTTATGGCTGCGAACACGGCGACTCCGCCATCAAGGCCTGCTATGCGGCCCTGAGAGCCCCCTGCGGCGCGGATGAACTGACGGCCCACGCCGGCGGAGGCCGCTTCCTCTGCCTGTGGACCTGTACCGACGACGCGGCCGTAGAAAGCCGTCTTCAAAAAATTTTCAAGGAGTTCGCCGTCTACGGCGACAATCTGGGGCACCTTGTCCTGCTGGCCGTCGGCATTGTCCGCGTGACCTCCAGTTTCGACAAGCTGGGCCCTCTCGTCGCCGCCGCCGAAAGCGCCCAGAGCAGCATCGGCAGAACGGCCTACAAGTCCTCCTTCGCCTACTACAGCGAAGAGCTGGAGCGGGAAAAGCAGCTTGCCATCAAGATAGAAAACAGGATGGTCGCCGCGCTGGAAGCGGACGAATTCCAAATCTACATACAGCCCCAGTTCTGTCTCCAGTCCAGCACAATCAGCAGCGGCGAGGCGCTCATCCGCTGGAAACCGACGTCCGGCGAAACCTTTTCGCCCGATCAGTTCATTCCCGTTTTCGAGCAGAACGGCTTTATCCGGCTGCTCGATCTCCATGTCATGGAAAAGGTCTGCCAGTGGCTCCGCCGGCGGCTGGATCAGGGCAAGGAGGTCGTGCCCATCTCCGTCAATCAGTCGCGCGCGCTTTTCCTGACGGAAAACTACGGCGACAAGCTTCTCGACATCTTCCGGCGCAGCAATGTTCCCAAGGATCTCGTCGTGGTGGAAATTACCGAGAGCATGGCCGAAAGCAATTTGCCGCTGCTGCTCAAGAATCTCCGCACCCTGCGAAAGAGCGGCGTCAAAATCGCGCTGGACGATTTCGGCAAGGGCTATTCCTCCCTCTCGGCGCTCCTCAAGTTTCCCATCGACATTCTGAAACTGGACAAGGAATTTCTGGAAAACGAGCGTTACGAGCAGCTTCTCAAGCCCATCATCGAACTCGGCAGGGAACTGAAGATGAAGATTCTTTGCGAGGGCATCGAAACCCAGGCGCAGTTCCAGCAGCTCAAGAAGCTGGGCTGCGCCTACGGACAGGGCTTTTTCATAGCGAAACCCATGCCCGTCAGCGCCTTTGAACGCTTCATGGACGGCACGCTGCGCGTGGACATGATGCAGAAGACGCCGCAATAGCGCATTTTCAGTCCATACGGCCAGTCGTTTCGCGGAAAAAGCGCGTTTTTTCCGCTCGATTCTTGCCGGGCGGCGCGCCGCCGTCCCCCCGCGGCCCCGGCAAGACGGATCGGCGGCGTCACGCTTCTTGCCTTTTCCTTTATTCCATGACAGTATAAACGCCGCAAAATTTCGGAAAGCCCCGCAAGGGGCTTCCGCTTTTTCTGTCCGCCGTTCACCCTTCCCGAACGTTCCGCCATGCCCGCAGATGAATCTCAGAAACGCCGTCTCGTCGTCGGCGTCAGCGGCGCCAGCGGCATGCCGCTCACGCTCCGCCTGCTGCAAGCCCTGCAACGCCCCGACGTCGAGCTGCATCTTGTTATTTCTTCCGGCGCGAAGCGCGTCCTGCGCGAGGAAGGCGGTATCGCGCCCGAAGATCTCGCCCGCTACGCCCGCGCCGTACACCCCGCCGACGACATGGCCGCGGGGCCGGCCAGCGGTTCCTGGCGGCACGACGGCATGATCGTCTGCCCCTGTTCCATGAGCAGCCTTGCCGCCATTGCCTGCGGAGCCGGTTCAACGCTCCTCCACAGGGCCGCCGACGTAACCCTCAAGGAACGCCGCCCCCTCGTGCTCGTCCCCCGCGAAACGCCCCTGAACCTCATTCACCTGGAAAACATGCGCCGACTTGCCGCGGCCGGAGCCGTCGTCATGCCCTTCATGCCGGCCTTCTACACGCGGCCGGAAACCATTGACGACCTCCTGCGGCACTTCTGCGGGCGTCTGCTCGATCAGCTGGGACTGACAAGCGATATCCGCCGCTGGCGCGACGACGACGCCCGTCCCCGGCCGTAGCCCGCCCGCCGGCAGAGCGGCGGCGCCCCTCCACAAGGAACTCCCCATGCATCATCGTGTTTCGGCGCTGCTGTGCGCGCTTCTTCTCCTCTGCCCCGCCGCCTCGCAGGCGCAGGATATTCAGGCTCTTCTTGAACAGGGCGACGCGATCCTCGACGGAGCGCCGCGCGACGAGGCAACCCTCCAGCGCCTGCTGACCGCGCTCGCGCAGGCCGGAGATCCGCAGGCCGACTGCATGGCCGCGCTGCTGCTGCGGGACGCGCGCGGAGACGCGGCGCGGGCCCTGCCCCTGCTGACGCGCGCCGCGGAAAACGGCCTGCCGCGCGCCCAGTGGGAACTGGGAAACATGCTTCTTGAAGGCGCCGGCCTGCCGCAGGACATGACGCAGGCCGTCGCCTGGTATCGCAGGGCCGCCGATCAGAATTTTGCCCCCGCCCAGTACAGCCTCGGCGTTTGCTGCGAACGCGGCTACGCCACGCCGCCGTCCGCCCGGAACGCCGCCGCATGGTACGCCCTGGCCGTCAGGCAGGAGTATCCCGAAGCCCAGTATGCCCTGGGCAACCTGCTCATGCTTGGCGACGGCGTCGCCCGGGACCCCGTCCGGGCCGCCGCGCTCTTCCGGGCGTCCGCCGATCAGGGCTACATCCCCGCCATCGCCAACCTCGGGCAATGCTACCTGAACGGGCACGGCGTCGCGCGCGACACAGCCGAGGCCGCGCGCCTCTTCCGCCTTGCCGCCGAACACGGGCACGCCCTCGCCGCCTACTATCTGGGCCAGTGCTACCAGAACGGTTTCGGCGTCGCGCGCGACGCCGCCGAGGCCGTTCGCTGGTACCGTCGCGGCGCGGAAGGCGGCTACGGCCCGGCCCAGACCAATCTGGCCTTCGCCCTCATGACCGGGCAGGGCGTCCCAGCCAATCCCGCTCAGGCCGCCGCATGGTACCGCAAGGCCGCCGAACAGGGCGAAACCGACGCCATGCGAAATTACGCCGTCTGCCTGCTGCGGGGCGACGGCGTGCCCGCCGACAGGGAACAGGCGCGCCTCTGGCTGCAACGCGCGGCCCAAAACAACGACGCCGAGGCCGGCGCCCTTCTCCGGCAGCTGCCGTAAGCCAGCCGCCCCGGAACGCGGCGCGACGCGCAAAATGATACAATCAATTACAATGCATTATTCCAATATATTGGAAGCGAAAAGGCAAAGGAGGCCGCGCGCGTTCCCTTTTCTTTCCGCGGGGAATGACATATACAAATCTTCCCGCCATCTTCATGCGCCGCCTTCAGCCTCGGGTCCCGCCAAGGAAACGTCATGACCGCAACTCTGACCGAACGCTTCCGCTTCTTCTCCCCGGCCCGGACGGAATCCCCCTTTCATGTCGTCGGCTTCACCGGCGTGGAAGGTCTGCACCGCCTGTTCGACTTTCATATAGATCTCGTCTGCGCGGACGCCGCCGTGGATACGGGCAAGCTGCTTGCCGCGCCCTGCCGCTTCGAGGTGCTGCGCGACGGCGACGCCGCGCCCGCCGTCTTTTCCGGCTACCCCGCGCAGGTCGAGCAGCGGGGATTCTTCAACGGATACGCCTATTACGCCGTGCGTCTGCGCCCCACGTTCTGGAAACTGAGCCAGATACGCCAGAGCGCCATCTTTCTCGGCAAGAAGCTGGAAGACGTGCTGCGCGAACTCCTCTCCTCGCAGCCGTTCTTCCAGTTTCCGCACGAATTCCGCCTTACGGACGGCAGCTACCCGGCTCCGGAATTTGCCATGCAGTATCAGGAAAGCCTGTACGAATATATCTGCTGGCGCATGGAGGAACAGGGAGCCTATTTCTATTTTGAGGAAAGGAACGGAACGGACACGGTCGTCTTCGCGGACGCGCCGCAGTCTCACGGCGCGAACGACGCCCCCCCGCTCTCCTACGCGCCCGCGTCGGGGCTGGAAGGCGACCGCCGGGAAGAGGTCGTCGTCTCCTTTTCGCTGGCGCAAACGCCCCTGCCGCGCCGGGTGGCGCTGCGAAACTACGACTGGCGCAACCCCGGCAAGGTCGTGGTCGGCATGGCCGACGTGGACGTCAACGGCCTTGGCGACGTCTATCTGAGCAATGAATATGTGGACAACGACGCCGACGCGGCGCGGCTGGCCACCATCCGCGCGCAGGAACTGCGCTGCCGCGCCCGTCTTTTTCGCGGCGCAAGCTCCGCGCCCACGCTGCGGCCGGGCCGCGTCTTCCGGCTGGACAGGCATTACAACGACGCCTTCAACCGCGATTATCTGGTGACGGAAATCACCCACGAAGGCCGTCAGGACGCCTACCTTTCCCTCGGGCTGGGCATCCCCCTCCGGGACGCCGCCGAACGCCTCTACTACCGCAACGCCTTTACCTGCATGGAGGCCGACGTCCCCTATCGACCGGCGCGCACGGCCCGGCGCAACCATATTTCCGGGGTTCTGCGCGCCTTTGTGGCCGGGGACGGCTCCGGCGCGCGGGCGGAGACGGACGAGTACGGGCGCTACAAGCTGACCTTTCCCTTTGACATTTCCGGCAGAACCGGCGGCAACGCCAGCTGCTGGATACGGCGCGCCCAGCCGCAGGTGGGCAAGGACAGCGGCCTGAGCCTGCCCCTCCAGCCCGGAACGGAGGTGCTCGTTTCCTTTGTGGACGGCAATCCCGATCTCCCGGTTATCGCGGGCGCGCTGGCCAACGGCGAAACCGGTTCCGTCTCCGGCGCGGGCAACGTCAATTTTCAGGGCCTGCGAACCCCCGGCGGCAATCAGATTACCATCAACGACACGGACAACAAGCAGGGCATATCCCTTGCCACCGCCGCAGGCAGCGGTCTGACCGTGGCCGCCGGCTCCGCTGAAAGCTCGCTGCTCACCTCAAGCCACATCACCCAGGTGGCCGGCGCGTGCAGCACGCAGCTGGCGAGTTTCGGCCTTTCCCAGCTCAGCGGCTTCAAGGTCAGCAGCGGCGCGTTCCGGTTTGACAAGGACGCCTACTGGCCGGCGCTCTGCGCGGCCCTGAGCGACTCCGCGGGCGCCGTCATGAATACGCTGGCATCCCAGACGGAGGACGAGACCAAAAAAGACCGCCTGGACTGGGGAACGTCGGCAACCAAAACCATCTCCACGATCATGAACGCGCTTGGCGACGTCATTGTAGCCCGGCATACGGCGCCCATTCCCTACGGCGGCGCCATGGTCGCGGAAGACGACATGGCCAAGACGCTGCTGCAGGTTTCCGCAAGTTCGCTCGAAAGGCTCTCCGCGTTAATCCCCTATATTGCCGGAAGACTGACGAGCGTTCTCTTCGATACGGGGACGGCCGCCGCCGATATCGCGACCGCGACGCCGGCGCTTCTCTATCAGGACGCCGTGAAAAGGGCGGTGGATGCGCTCCACCAAAAAAACGGCAAGGCGGAATACGCCTCGGCGGACCCCTTCCTTGACTGCGGCAAATTTTCCGAACTAAGCGAGGCGCTCGCCGACGTCATCGATCAAAAAGACGCCTCCAAGGCGGAATTCGAGGAAATTCTCGCCAGTCTGGAAAAGGCCTATGAGGCGTATTGCCAGAAGGACAGCGAAGCGAACGCCTACTACAGACAGCAGCGGCATGAAAGCGAGCGCGCCTACCTCGTCGATACGGTCTCATCCCTGATTCCCGAATTCGTAAGCCTGCACCTCTTTTACAAAGCCTACAATCCCGCCAAGAAACTGGGCGGCATCCTGCTGCGCGCCCGGGATCGAAACATCACCATGACGGCGCAGGACGCCATCGCCATGCACGCCCAGCGCGGCTTCCTGCGAAATACACGGGATCTCCCCGAAGTTGACAGACTTTCGGACGCGGAGAAGGAAAAAAATCCCTCCGGCGATACGGACGCCGCTCTCGGCAGGCTGGAAACCTTTCCCCAGGGGGAAAAGGCGGAGAATCTTGGCGTTCTCGACCCCTATTCGGATCTTACTCCCGTGGTGCAGAACAAGCTCGCCGTCAAACTCCTGAAAAAAGCCCCGGTTACCAGTCCGACGCGCGCGGGCATGGACGCCGCCGCCTACTGGGGCGTCAAGATCAATGCCGGTTCGCACGCCACGGATTTCATGCGCGGCGATATCGACGGCATCCGCTGGTTCGTCAAGGACACCCTGCAGGACGGCGAATATATCCGCAAACGGGCGACCTTCATCGCGGATACCACGGAACTGGATTACAAGCGCAATCGCTGGGCGTTTCAGCGCAGCAAAGAAAACGCCTATATCATCGGCGATCAGGAACTTTCCCTGAGAGGCGGTCATGGCGCCATCATCCTGGCGAAAGAAACGGGGAACCTCCCCGCCGTCTCTCTGACGACGACCCACAAGGACGCGATGATCTACATGTCCAGTCAGGACAGGGACAACAACGCGCCGTCAACGGACATGACGCTCGCACCCTCGGGGCTGACGCTCGGATTCCGAAAGAAGAAAAGCGACAGGCAGCACAACGCGTTCGTTTCTCTGGAAGACGGCGTGGCAAGCATGGCCGTTGGCGAGTGCGGCGTCATTGTTGACGAGGACTCCGCCATGATTGGCAACAACAAGACGAATATTGCCTGCTTCGAAAATGAACTATACGTCTCGTCAGATTCCGTCTTCATCAGCGACGTGCAGATTTCCCACGGCAAGATTGTCGGCGCGCAGAACGGCATTCTCGAAGTGGGCGGCGCCATCAAGATTACGGGAGCGGCGGCGCGCGGCGGCAAGGCGGATGCCGGCGGCCAGTACGCCAGTTCCGCCTCGGAAGCGCAGAGCAGGGCGCAGCGGATCTGCCCCGAGGATATACTGAAACAATTGCAGGAAGTTATAGAGATGCTGGAAAATAATCAGCAACGCAAAGCCGGCGGCGGGGAGCAATGACGCCGGAGAACGCCGTCCGATGCCGCCGTCCGTTCCGCGCGCCGGAAATACGGCCGCCGTCGCCGCTCTCTCCGGCGCGCCGGGGAGAACGCCCGCGCCGTCTTCTTTCGCGCTGTCTGGCGCTCCTCCTGTCCTTCGGGCTGACGGCGACCCCATCCGCGACGACAGCCGCGGACGCTCCCCTGCCGCCGCCCGCCGTCTTCGGCGTCAGCCTGGGGGATCAGGCGGCGGCGACGCGCGCGCGGCTGCGCGCGGCCGGCTATGTCTCCCGCGCCATGACGAACCGCGACGGCTGCGTGGCGGAGCTTTTTGAACACGCTTCGGAAGACGCCCCCATGCCGCGGGCACGGGTCTGGTTTTGCGGCCCGGAACGGCGCGTGGCGCTGCTTGACGTCGAGGGGAAGGCCGAAGAACGCTTCTACAAGGCCGTCAAGGATCGCTTCCAGCTGGGAATACGCCAGCGCGAAGGCGATCCCGTGGGGCCGCGTCATGCCGACTATTCGCGCAAGCTCGCCGGCGGCGCGCGGATGAGCATGACCAATACCCGCGGCGCGGCGCGCCTGCGCCTGGAGGACCCCGAAGCCCTGCGCCGCGCCGACGCCCGCTACCGGGAAGACGTGCGCCGCCTTGAGGAGACGGCCGCCGCCCGGGAACAGGCGCGGCGGGAACAGCGGGACAGCCATTTCTGAGAAAGCCATGGACGACTATTACCAGCGGGAACTTGCCATCCTGCGCGAGGACGCGCAGGACTTCGGGCGGCGCTATCCGGCGCTGGCCCCCATGATGCAGCCCGGCGCGGACCCGGATGTGGAGCGCATTCTCGAAGGCGTCGCCTACCTCTGCGGCCGCATCCGGCGGCGTCTGGATCAGACGGCCCCGGAGCTGCTGCAGATACTGCTGCGTCTGACCTTCCCTCACGCCGTCCTGCCCACGCCGTCCACAACTCTTGTGGCGTTCACGCCCCGGCCCGATCTGCGGGAAATCCTCGCCCTGCGGCGAGGGACGGAACTGGCCTCCCGGCCGGTCAACGGCGTTTCCTGCATCTATACGCTGGATGAAGACGCCGCGCTGCTGCCCCTGCGCATTCTTCGCACAACCTTTGAGCGCCGCAACGATCTCTCGGCAACGCTCGGCCTGCATCTGTACAGTCCCTTTCCCCTGCCGGCGTTGCGCCAGACGCCCCTGCGGCTGTATCTGGCCGCCCCCTATGCCGAGGCGGGACGGCATTATTACGCGCTGCGCCGCGGCCTGAGCCGGCTGGAGGTCGTGGTCGGGCAGCGGGCCTGTCCTCTGCCCGTCTCGGCCCTGCAACCGGCGACCGTCCCTCCCCATGACGGCCGCCTTGCCGCCGGTCGCGGCCTTGCCCGATCCTACATGATGCTGCAACGCTACCTCCTGCAACCGCAGCAGCTTCTTTTCTTTCATCTGTACGGTCTGGATCGCTGCCCCCTGCCCGAAGCCTCCGAGTACGAGCTGCGCTTTCACCTCCAGGGCGAGGCCGTGCGCGACGCGACCTTTCGGGACGGCGCCTTCCAGCTCAACGTCTTCCCGGCCAGCAATATCTGCAGCGTGCCTTCCGAACCCGTCAACGTGGATCATACGCAGGAGGAATACCCCCTGCGCCCCCAGGACGGCGTGCGCCGCACGCTCGACATTCTTTCGGCGGAACGGGCAACGGCGCTCTTTCCCGGCGGCCGCATGGAGGAATTCAAGCCGTTCGAAGCCTGCGATCCGCAGCACGAGGGCGGACTCTATCAGCTTCGTTTCCGCGTTTCGCCGGTTTCCGGCCAGACGGAACACCTGATCATGCCGCTGTATCGCCGTACCGCCGCCATGAACATGGAGCCCTTCACGCTGGCCCTGCAACTGCGCTGCTGCAATGTGAGCCAGCCCGCCCGCCTTCAGGTAGGCGACATCTGCGAAGCCACCGACAGCTCCCCCGGCATGGCGACCTTCAGCAATATCCTGGCGCCGACGCCCACCTTGCCGCGACCCGCCGACGAGGCGCTGCTCTGGCGCTTTGTGGGGCACATCAACGCGAATCTGCTGTCGCTGGCGTCGCCGCGCACCCTGCGCGATCTGCTCTCGCTCTACCTGCCGCCGCCGGAAGCCGCGCCGGAACTGTCCGCGGCGCACCGCCGCCGCTGCGAGGCCATTCTCGACTTTCGTTCCCTGCCCGACGAACGTCTCTTTCGCGGACGTCTGCTGCGCGGGCACAAGCTGCGCCTGACCCTGAACCGGGAGGCCTTCATTTCCCACGGCGACGCCTATCTGTTCTGCAGCGCGCTGGACATGCTGTTTTCGGAATTTTCCCTTCTCAACAATTACGCCCAGCTGCATGTCGCGCTGGCAAACGAACACGAGAGCTGGTCATGGACGCCCCGTCTGGGCACGCGCCCGCTGATCTGACGACCCTGCTGCGCGAACGCGCGCGGCGCATGACGCTGGGGCAGGCCCTGCGCCTGCTGGAACGCGCCCACGCCGACGCGGGAACCTCGCAGACGCCCTTCGCGCGGGACGTCTTCATACGTCCGCATCTGTCGCTGGCCTTTCCCGCGGCCGACATCACGGACGTGCAGGCCCCCGACGCCCCCGACAGCCCGCCCCCGGCCTGGCGGCTCACCACAACGCTGCTGGGCCTGTACGGCACCATGGGGCCGCTGCCGACCTTCTACACGGAGGAACTGCTCGAAGAAGCGCGCAACGACGACAGCCTCACCCGCGACTTCCTCGACATCATCAACAACCATTTTTACCATCTGCTGTACGACGCCGAACGGCAGAACCGTCTGCCCCGGCGTCTGCTCGAAAACGAAGATCCCCGGGCCGTCCACCTGCTGTTCTGTCTCACGGGACGCCCGGATCACGGCGAAGAACTGCCTCCCCTGGCCCTGACGGAACTCTTTGTCTGCCGCAACCGTTCGGCCCTGCGCCTGCAGCGTTCCCTGGGCTATCTGCTGCAACGCCGCGACGTGCGCGTGGAGGAATGCGTGGAACGGCGCGTTGCCATTGCGCCGACGCAGCGCTGCCGTCTCGGCGCCGCCAACGCCGTTCTGGGCGAAGACGCCGTTCTGGGCGGAGAAGTCCGCGACAGCACGGGGCGTTTCCGCATTCATCTGGACGCCGTGCATCCCGACGATATCGTGGATTTTCTGCATGACGGCGCATGGTATGCGCGCATCCGCACCCATGTGCGGGAATTTGTGCAGCATTCGCTGGAATTCGATCTTGTCCTGCATCCGACGACCGCTCCGGCCCGCCCCACCGGTCTGGGACTGAACAGCCGCCCCGGCTTCTTTCTGGGCAGCGCGTCGAAACGGGCCGACGTAACGGTTTACTGGCGGGCGACGGAATAGCTCGACAGCCCCGCCGCGTCCGCAACAGCCCCCCTCCGGCAACGTCCGTTCCTCAAAAGCTCCCGCGCAAGGAGGCTCTGATGCTCCATCACATCGGCATTTTTCCTGCCCATGCAGGACGCTCCCTGCCGGATTTCAGGAAACTTTTTTCTGCAAAGGAAATCTCCCCGCAGAGAATGGCCTCCATCGAACCGAAAGCCGTCGACCTGGAATCGTTACGGCAGGAACTTGTCGCGCTCACAGCCGACCGCTGCCGTCTCTCTCTGACGGAAGCAGACAACGCGTGGCGCATCCGCGCCGCAACGCTGCCCGGGATAGGCGCCATACACTGGCTGCACTGCCGTCTTGCATATCAGACGGTAATGACGCTTGTGCCCTACCTCCTGAGTCTGGTCTGGAAACGCGGCTTCCTCCCGGCGTACTGGAACGCCTCCATGAACACGCCCCAGCTATGGCCCGCGCCGCATGACGGCCATTCGTTGCCCCAGCGCCTGCGCGACCGCAGCCGCGCTCTGCGCGAGGCCCTGCTGGCCCAGCTGCCGTCCTGCCGTCATATCCGCACGGTGGAAGACAACGGCTACGACACGCGCGGCTATGTGATCGTGCTGCAGCGACGCCGTGCCGCCCCCTCCCCGGCGCTTGCGGATCAGGTGCTGCTCGTGCGGGACATTCTCGCATCGGCGCTTGCGGAAGATGAAAGCCTGAACTGCCGTCATCGCGCCTTCTGGGTCAAGTCGCCCGTCTGCACGATTTCCTTCACCATAGAAGCCTACAACAAACACCCCACGCTTTCCGCGCATATGGATGGAGAAGGCGATAACCCCGTCGTCGAACCTCTGGGCCGCATGTCCACGTCCCTTGCCTTTCGGCGGCTGCGGGAATTTGCGGAAGAGGAGGACTACCGCCAGACCCCTGTCTGGCGGCGCATGAATCTGCAAAACATGCGCCGGCGCTACCCCAATCCCGCGGATCGTCTTGTCGCCAGCGTCATGATGGAAAAGCGACTGCGGCGCATAAACCTCTATATGGGCTACGACGCGCCGGACCACGCGGGCGGATACTCCCTCGAATTGCAGACCGTATACTCCATCACGCCTTCCGAACGCGACCTGACAGAGGCGGATTGCCTCTTTATAGGGGAAAATGAGTTCTGTTTCATCGCGCCGTGCATCTACGCCCATGTCGGGGATGATTTTTGCTATTACAGCATCCTGAATACGTTTGGCTACGCCACCTGGAAAAAAATCGTACAATCCTTGCGCCGTATTGCCGCAATCACCCTGCATGAACCCTTTTCCCCGAAATGGAAGGAGCATTACAAAGGGTGCTGCGAATACATCCTTGAGAAGGATACTTTCTCCCTCTCGGATGAGGAGCGGGAACGGCTGTACTACAAGCATCGCCACCGGCTTTATGACTTTTATCAATTCATTATCGAATGGCTGGAAGCACACGAACTGACCGAGACAGATTCTACCGCCATCAACATCAGCGGCATGTAACAGATGCAAGCACTCCGCAACGAAAAGCCCCCTGCGCCCCGGAGAGAACAACATGGACATACAGAAACCGGACACCCTGTTCTGCGCCGCGCAGCCGCTGGACTGGCGCGGCGCGCCGCATCATGCCTTCAGCGTGCTGCTGGGTATCGACATGCGAACGGGGAGCGCGCTGGCGGCCGACGCCGCCCTCGGCGCCGCCATGCAGGCCCTTCCGCCGGGCTGCCGTCTTGACGTCGGCGTTCCCAAGCAGGAAGCGGAATGGCTGCTGGCGGGCGTCGTCGAGCCCCGCGCCCGTGAAGGCGCCGTCGTCGAAATCCGCATTGGCCAGAGCCGCCGCCGCTTTCTGGTCGCGGCGTCGCCCGACGGCGCCCCCGTCCCCCTGATCTGGGAAAAAACGGCCTTCGATCCCGAAGGCAATCCGCTGGGCGGCAAGGCGCCCCAGGTTTCGGACCCCGCGCTGCCGCACGGCGCGCCCGCCTGCCCCCTGCCCCTCGGCGCGTGGCCCTGCCGCATGAAGAATCTTGGAGCCTACGACGCCCGCTGGCTCAAGACGCGCTGGCCCGGACTGCCCGACGATGCGGACTGGCGTTTCTTCAACGAGGCGCAGCCGCAGCAGCGTCTTTCCGGCGGCCTGCGCGGCGACGAGGAAGTCTGGCTTTCGGGCTTCCGGGCCGACGGTTCCGAACTGCGCTTCCGCCTCCCCGGCGCGCGGCTGCGTCTGGAAATCCTGCGCCGGGACGACCCGGCATGGAAAGCCCACGCCGCCAACGCGGATACGCTCTGGCTTTTCCCCGACCGGCATACGGCCCTGATCTACTGGCACGCCCTGGTCCCCTGCGCCGACGAGGCCGCTTCCGATATCGCCGCCGTCCGCCTCCATCTTTCGCCGGAACAACTGGAAACCGCGCCGCCCGCAACGGCCGCGGCGCAGCCGCCGCAAGCCGCTCCCGCCGGAAGCGCGGCCGAAGCGCCGTCCCTGAAAGCCGTTTCTCCCGGAGCGGCCGCGGCGACGGCGACGATCATGGCGGCGACCGCCGCGACCGCGACGGCCGCCACGGCGGAAAGCGCCGCCGGAACGGCGGACGACGGGCGTTCCGCCGCGACGCCTTCCGACGCGGCGCCCGCCCCGGCTTCCGACGCCGGCGCGCCGTCCGCTCCTGCGCCCGACGACGCGACGCCCGCCGATCCGCTTCCCACCCTCGACGAGCTTTCCGCGCGCATGCAGGAAGAGCTGACGGAAGAGCTGCCCGAAATCAACGCCGCGCTGACCGGGGCCGGTCTGCCTCCCCTTTCCCCTGAACAGGTCGAGGAAATCCGCCGCCGCATGGAGGCCCTGCGCGACACAGTGGCCCAAATCGAGGCCGCGCCGCCGCTGCCGCCGCTGGACGAACAGCTGCGACGAGCCGGCGTCCCGGAAGAGCGCATTGCCGCCGTCAACGCCGCGCTGGAACTTGATCCGCCCGATCCTTCGCTCCATGCCGACGCCGCCTCATGGCAGGCCGCAAGCGACGCCTTCCTTGCCCGCTTTTCCTCCCTGCTTCAGCCCTCCGAAGAACTTCAGGCTTCCATGTCGCAAACGCTGCGGATTCTTGGGCCGGACGGAGAAACGGAACTCAGGACGCTGGCCGGCGACCTGTCCGACGCGCCCCTGGAACTCCTGCAAAGGGCGGGGATGCGCGCGGACAATGCCGAACGCCTGCTGACCATGCTGGAACAGGCCCCCGACGATCCCGACGAGCTTGCGGCCTACGCCCGGGAGCTGGAAAACGCCGCGGGCTTCCCCCCCGGCTCCATCTCCGACAGGCTGCAACGCTATCAGGACATTCTGGAGCAATTTTCAGGCGACGCCCCGCGCGCGGACGACGTTCCCGCGATGGAGCAACCGCCGGCGGCCGGCGCCGCGCCGGCCCCGGAAACGGCGGCGCCCGCCGCGCCGGCTTCCGGGAGCGAAGGCGAAGCCTCGCCCGACGCAGCGCCGGCCGCGTCGCCGGACGGGCCGCCCTCGCGCGCGGCCGTTATGGCCCTGCTTGCCTCCGGCGCGTCTCTGGCGGGAGCGAATCTTGCGGGAGCGGATCTCTCCGGGCTGCGCCTCGACAAGCGGAATCTTGCGGGAGCGGATCTTTCAGGGGCCAGCCTGCGGGGAAGCTCCCTTGCGGACGCCGATCTTTCCGGCGCGAACCTGAACGACGCCGACGCCGCCGACGCGGTTTTTCTGCGCGCCCGGCTGGACAAGGCGCAACTCCGGCGGTGCCGCGCCGCCGACGCGGATTTCACCGGGGCAAGCCTCGCCGGAACCGACGCGCGGCAGGCCGACTTTTCCGGCGCGCTCTTTCAGGAAAGCCGGGCGGACGGCCTTCAGGCCGCCGACGCCGTTTTCGACAACGCCCGTCTGCGCGGGGCCGACTTCTCCCGGGCCGATCTTTCCGGCGCGCGCCTGCGCTCCGCCGATCTGCATGATCTGCGGCTCGACGGTTCCCGGCTTGCGGGCGCGGACCTTGCGGGCGCGGCCCTGAGCAACGGCACGCGCGCCGCGCGGGCCGATTTTACCGGCGCCTGTCTCGCCGGAGGTGCCTGGACCGGCGTCGCCGCGCCGCAGGCCGTCTTTCGGGGCGTCGCCGCCGACGGAAACGCCTTTACCGACTGCGACTTTACCGGTTCCGTCTGGGAGGCCGCGCGAGCCCGCCGGGCCGATTTCACCCGCTGTTCCCTGCGCGGAGCGTCCCTGCAACGCGCCGATCTCTTTGAAGCCTCCCTGCGCGAAGCCCGCCTTCAGGCCGCCGACGCCCGGGGGGCCAATCTCTACGGCGCGGATCTGTACCGCCTCGGCGTCGACGACGCGACCCGGCTCGACGGCGCGCGGATTACCCGCACCATTCTGGCGGCAAGGGGAAAGTAATCCTTGCGGAACGCCGGCCCCCTTGACGCACATCAGGAGCACGCCATGCATAACTTTACGGACGCCGTCGTGGAAAACCGGGACTGGAGCGGCGCGGATCTGGCCAATGCGGACTTTACCCGCGCCCGTCTGCGCGGCTGCCGCCTTGACGGCGCGAACCTTGCGGACGCCGTCTTCGACGACGCGCGGATCGAGGACTGCTCCTTCCGCGACGCCCGGCTGCGGGCCGCGTCCTTTTCCCGGACGGCCTTCCGGGGCGTCCGGCTGGACAGGGCCGATCTGGAACGGGCCTTTCTGCTGGAATGCGTCGTTGAGGACGCGCGCTGGCCCGGCGCGAACCTTTCGCGGGCGACGCTGCGCCGCCTTTCCGGCCTGCCGCCGCTGGAAGACTGCGCCGCCGAAATGCTGCATTGCCTCGACTGCGACCTCTCCGCCTTGCGCTTCCATCGCGTCGCCGCTATACTCCTTGTGCTGCAAGGCTGCGCCTGCGCGGCCCTGGAGGCCGAAGACTGCGATTTTTCCCAGATTGTCGCCATGCGAACGAATCTGAACGGCGCGCGCTTCACCCGCTGCCGTCTGGACAGGGCCGGACTGATGGACAGCGATCTGTCGGGAAGCCTCCTGCGGGACTGCACCCTGAAACAGGCGCACCTTGCCGGAGCCCGCCTGCGGGCCGCCCGCTGGGAACATGTGAACGCCGAACAGGCCGTTCTGGCGGGCGCCGATCTTGAAGGCGCCGCCCTGCCCGGCATTATCCTGCATATGGCCGATCTGTCCCACGTCAACGCCCGCAACGCCGATCTTCGCGACGCCGATCTGCGTCTGGCCGATCTCCACGCCGCGCGGCTGGACGGCTGCTCGACGCGCGGCGCGCGCATGGAAGGCGCCCGCCCCACCGATCCGGAACGCCTCCGGGCCGAACAATTTTCAGCATAGCGAAGGATACAGGCATGGAAGCTCTTGCACAGATCTATAACGGCGGCGGCCTGACCTGCGGCACCGTGCAGGCGCGCGACGGCGACGCGCTGCTGGTGGCCGGCGCCTTCGGTCTTGTCCGCGCCCGCCGGGCGGAAGGCTGCCTTCTCCTGCCTGAAGTCAGGGATTCCGTCCTGCTGGCGCTTCCCGACGACGGCGGCGCCTGGGTCGTCAGCGTGCTGCGCCGGGCGAACCCCGACGCGCCCGGCGAGCTGCGCGTGCCCGCGCGCGCCCGGCTGTGCGGCGAGGATCTGGCGCTGCGCGCCGCAAGGCTCCGGCTGTCCGGCCGCGAGGTCGAGGTTCAGGCGGGGCTGCTGACGCTGGGCGGACGCATGCTCCTTCAGGGCTTTGCCGTCGTGCGGACGCTGTGCCGCACCCTGAAGGAATGCGCCCTGCGGCGCTCGGGCCGCTACGGCGCCCTTGATGAGGAAGTCGCCGATCTTGCCCATCGCGCGGCCGGCCGCGTCCGCAGCGAAGCGCGCGCGTCCTATCGCCTGCGCGCCGAACATGCCGATATCCGCGCCGCCGAACAGGTCGATATCGACGGCCGTCATATCAAGGTGGGCTAGATCATGTTTGCCCTCACGCTCAAGGGCGGCGTCTGCATGAGCACGCCGCCGGACGTCTGTCTGACGCCCGCTCCCCCCGGCGCCCCCGTGCCGACGCCCTACGTCAATATTTTCCAGTGTTCCATGGTCACGCCCAACACGGCCTGTTCCAAGGTCTTCATCGACGGAGCTCCGGCCCTGCACGTCAAGTCGGCGACCGCGCTCTCCAACGGCGACGAAGCGGGCGTCAACGGCGGTTCGGCCTCGGGAAGATTCATCGGCAAGGGCGAATTCACCAAGGGGTCGCAAAAGGTTTCTCTGGAAGGCAAGGCCGCCGTCTCCCAGGGCGCGAGTACCAAGCACAATCAGGGCAATACCACGGGCATGTGCAGCATGGCCGCGCAAATGAAGGTACAGATTGGCTAGCCCGCGCCGCCATACCGCGCGACGCCTTCGCGCCGCCGCCCTTGCCTGCGCGCTGCTTCTGGCGGCCTGCGCCGGCGAAGCGCCCGCGCCCGCCCAACTGCCGCCCGCGGCGGTGGAAAATCCCTCCGACGTGACGTGGAATCTGGAACCCGGCGGGCTGCGCTGCCGTATCGAGGCCTCCCCCGATCTCAATCTGGACAAGAACACGGCCCTGGGGCTGACGCTCTGCCTCTATCAGCTTCAGGATTACGCCGTGTTCGAGAACAAGAGCGCCGCCCCGGAAGGGCTGGACGAGCTTCTCCAGTGCCGCCCCGAAGCGGCGCAGGCGCAAAGCGCCCGCCTGTTTCAGCTCCAGCCCGGCGCGACCCAGGATCTCGTCATGGATCGCGCCGAACACGCCCGCTACCTTGGCGTCGTGGCGGGCTACGCCCACCTCCGCCCGGATCAGTGCGCCGCAGTGCTTCCCTTTCCCCTGCACGCGACCACGGAAGGCGTCCTTTTCCGAACGACCCTTTACAACGCCGCCCCGGTGCAGGCGCTGATCCGTCTCGGGGAAAGCTCTCTCAGCGTCACAGGAGCCGAACGTGCACGATAAGCCCATCTTCTGGGAACATGGTCTCTTTCTCCAGCCGCAGCACTTTCAGATCGCGCACAGGCAGCAGGTCTCGACCCTCGCCCGCATGATTTCCCTGCTGAATCCCTATCTCTGGGGCGTGCGCCGCCTGACCGTCAACGAGGACGCCCTGAACAACGGCGTTTTCGAGGCGACCCGGCTGGAACTGCTGCTCCATTCCGGCGAATGGGCCGTCCTGCCCGACAGCGCCACCCTGCCGCCGACCTCCTTTCTTTCCGCCTGGACCGTGCCGGAAGAACCCCTGACGGTCTATCTGGCCCTGGCCGGATTCCGCGAACAGGGCAACAACGTCCTGCGGACCGACGACCCCGCCGGCGCTCCCGAAACCTTCCGCTACACGTCGCCCCTGACGCCGGACGTCGTTCCCGATCTTCTGGGCGACGGGCCGGACGCGGACGTCGGCGTCCTGCGCTTCAACCTGCGTCTCTGCTTCTCTCCGGACGACTGCCCCGATCTGCCGCGCTTTCCGCTGGCCCGGCTTTGCCGCGACGGCGAGCGCGTCCGCCTCGACCCGTCCTTTACGCCTCCCTGCGTGGATATCAACGCCGCGCCCGAGCTGCGCCGCCTGCTGCACGACGTGCGCGACACCCTGCTGTCGCGCAGCCGCCAGCTTGCGGAATACAAGATTATCGCGGGCGACGCGGGCGTCTCCGGCGTTTCGTCCCTGCACGGCGTCACCCTGTTCAGCGTGCTCGGCGTGCTCAGCCGCAACGCGCCCGAACTGGAGCAGTTTCTCGACGCGCCGTCCATTCATCCGTGGCCTGTGTACCGGGCTCTCTGCCGCCTGGTCGGGGAGCTGTCCGTCTTTTCCGCCACCCTTTCGGCCCTGGGCGAAACGCCGCAGGGAACCCGCGCCCTGCCGCCCTACGATCATGAAAATCTGCAGCGCTGCTTCCGGGCCGCCTGCGACATCATCGCGCGCCTTGTGGATACCTTCGTCATCGGCCCGGCCTTTACCTTTCCCCTGGAAACGCAGGGGCGCCCCGACAGGCTGGGCGTCGTCATGCCCCAGAGCGCCCGCGCCGGCGTCTACAGTTACTGGCTGCTGGTCCGCACAACCCGCGCCGAAGGGCTTGCCGAACGCATGGAACGCCTTGCCAAGCTGGCCCCGACCGAAAACCTCGACGGCATTGTCGCCCAGGCGCTGCCCGGCGTGCGCCTGCGCCACTCCGCCCAGCCGCCCGCGGGCCTGCCCCTGCGGACGGACACGCTCTACTTCACCATCGATCAGAACGATCCCCTCTGGCGAAAAATCATGCAGCAGGGCAATCTTGCCCTTACGCTTCCCAATCCCCCCGAGGATCTTTCCATCGTGCTGGCCGTGATCCAGCGCTAACGCTCTCCCCCGACATCAGGACAGCGCATGAATTTTTTGCCCCGTTTTTCCCGCCTCATGGCAGAAGCCCTGCACTACGGCAGCGCCCCCGAAGGGCTGGCCCTGCCGCTGCCGGAGGTGCACGAGCGCCTGAAGGCGCTGGCCGACGAAGAACGCAACCGGCCGCTCCCGACCGTCGAAAGCGCCGCTTCCGAAAGCCCTTCCCTGCTTCTGCCCGAGGCGGCCGGCGCCCCCGACGAAGCCGCGCGACGTCTGCGGCTGGCCTGCGAGAACGCCCGTTTCGCGGTCTATGCCTGGGTGGACGAGCAGATCCTCCAAAGCGCCCGCCTCGACGCGGCGGACTGGCTTTCCTACAGCCTCCAGTACCACTATTGCGAGACGACCGCCGCCGGCCGGGACTTTTTCGCCCGGCTGAAAGCCGTCGTCCAGGCCGCCGTCCCCCCTTCGGGCGACGCGCCGTCCCCCTCGCCCGACGAAGAGGACATGGACGACATTCCCCGGGCGCTGGAGGCCTTTGTCCTGCACGGCGGCGACGAACTTGCGACCGCGACCGTGCAAACGTACGCGCTCTGCCTGCTCTACGGCTTCAGCGGCATGTTGCGCGAATACCCTGAAATCCTGTCGCGCTGCCGCAAGGCGGCCTGCGCCCTGCTCCTGCGCGACGCGCCCCCGGAAGCCTCCCCCCTGCCGCCGCCCCGCGCGGCGACGCCGTTTATCGCGGCCGCGCTGGAAAAGGCGCTCTATATCCTTCTGCCGCCCGTGATCGTGCTGCTGTTCGGCGCGCTCTGCGCGGCGGCGCTGGCCGATCTTCCGCTGCCCCGATTTTGACGCATCCGCCGGGAAGGAGTCTCCGACCGGCGACGCTTCCCGCTCCTCCTTGAAAAGAAAGAACGACGACGTATAAAAGCCGCCCACAACGCGCAAGGACAAACAGAATATGCAGGCATTGGGGAAGATAGTGAAAGGACTGCTCTGGCTGGCGCTGGCGGCGCTGGCGCTGGGCCTGCTGACGGCTCTGGCGTGGTGGATGCGCTGGCCGCTGGCCACGGGCGCCGTCGTGCTGCTGGGGCTGGCGGCCCTGGCGGCCCTGATTTTCGCCGTGCGCGCGGCCCTGCGCTGGAGCAACAAGAAAATCTTCATCCGCAAGGTTCTGGACGAACAGCAGACGCTGACCCTGAACGCGCCCGTCGCGGGCGGCCTGGCGGACGCCTGGCGTCAGGGCGCGCAGCTCATGGCCGCGTCGCCCGCGCGCTTCCAGCAGACACTGCGCTTCAGCCAGCCCTGGTTCCTCGCGCTGGCGCTGGACGACGGCCCCTCGATCTTTCAGGGCGCGGGCAGAACCGTTCCCGACGGCGACGGCGCGCCCCTGCGCTGGCACTTTCTGCGTTCTTCGGTGGCGCTGGAGTACGCCGCGCGCGAAAACGACGCGCAGGACTGGAGCGCCCTGCTGGAACTGGCGGCGTCGCAGCGCGGCGGCTGCCCCTTTCAGGGACTGACGCTGATCGTTTCGGCGCGCGAGCTGCTCGCGGCGGGAGAGGATACCCTGCCCGCGCGCGGCATGAGCATGGCCAACAGGGTGCAGCAGTTTCTGCTCGGCCGCCGGCGCGCCTGCCCGGTCTTCGTGCTGGTGCGCGATCTTGAGTCCCTGTCGGGCATGGACGCCCTGATGCGGCTGCTGCCGCCCGCCATGCGGGAGCAGACGCCGGGGCTGGTGCTTCAGGACCCGGAAGCGGACCTTCCCCATGCCGCGGAACGCGCCGCCGACGCGCTGGAACGCGGGCTGATGGCGCAGGCCGCGGACGGCGTTCCTCCTCAGGGCGACTCCCTGCGCGCCCTGCGCGAGCTGCGGGATCTCGGCCCCCGTCTCACGCGCCTGCTGGCTCCCCTGTGCGCGCCCGTCGCCCATCAGGCGTTTGTTCCCCTGCGCGGCGTGCATTTCTGCTTTGGCGCGCCGCTCCCCGATCAGGGCGGCCCGACGCCCTTCGTTCAGCCCTATTTTTCCAGTCTGCTGCCGTCGCAGGGCTACTCCCGCCCCCTGGGCGGAGGCCTGCCCTTCTTCGCCTCCACGCGACTCTGGATGCTGGGCGCCTGGCTGCTGCTGACCCTCTTCCTCTGCGGCCTGCTCACGGCGAACACGGTCTATCAGCGCAACGTCCTGACGCTGCCGCCGCCCCGCACGGACAAGATATCCCACGACGAACGGCTCCAGAAGCTCTATGCGGAAATGCTCTATGCGCTGCAACTGGAAAAGGCCCGCAAGAACTGGCTGCTGCCCACGCTCGGCCTGAACATGCTGGAACGCGCGGAACGCCAGAGCAAGATGCGTTTCGTGGAACAGACCTACGCTTCCGTCATGGCGCCCCTGCGCGCCCGCCTGCTGCATCAGCTCGCCCAGCCCGTCACCGCGCAGAACAAGGGGCAAAGCCGCGACACGGCCCTGCTGATCGGCTGGCTCTGCGACGTCATTTCCGAAAAGCTCCGTACCGGCACCATCGAGGAATCGGCCCGCATGGAAGTCTTTCCGGTAGTCGGCGCCTATGAAGACTGGAACATGCTCTCCGCCCAGCTCTATCTCTTCGCGCTGGACTGGATGCCCGCGGGAGAAATGCAGGACGCGCTGGCCGCGGGCGTGCGCTCCCTGCTGGAACGGGCCGTTACCCGCGACGGCGCGTCCCTGCTGGACGACGTGGAGCAGGGCGTCAACGCCAGCCTGCCCGCCGCCCGCGTCTGCCTGTCGCAATTCTGGCCGGAAACGCCCCTGAGCGGCGAAAAGGACGTCTGCGTCGCTCCGGCCTATACCGCGCGCGGCTACGACGTCGTTGAGGACGCTCTCAACGATATTCTGACCATCAGCGGCAACAATCCGGGCATGCGCCAGAGCATGGAAGCGTTCAGGCACGAATATCTGCGCCGCTATGAACGCGCGTGGCGCGAATTCGCGACCACCTTCGGGCAGGGCTGGAGCAACCTGCAGCAGAGCGAGATATTTGCCGTCATGGGTTCCGAAGGCGCCGTCGCCTCCCTGCCGCACGTCCGCCTTCTGCGCCGCATGGGCGGCGAGCTGCTGCCGCTCTCGCGCTATGCCAGAAAGACGGGGACGACCCTCTCGCCCTGGATTCAGGACGCGCTCCTGCTTCAGGTCATGTGCGACATCGCCCTTGCTGACCCGCAGAGCGAGAAGGTTCCGGCCTGGCGCGGCATACTCTCCATTTCTCTGGACTCGCCGGAACTGCTGGCGGCCCTGCGCGACGTCACCCGCGACATGGATCACCTGCGGCAGTCGCTGGAAGCCGCCATGGGCCTGCGGCGGTACATGCACAGTTGCGCGGAACTGCTGCGCGTCATGAGCAGCCGGACCCGCTCGCTGACGCTGGCGCAGGAGCATTTTGCCAACCCCAAGGACGCGCCTGCGGAAAGCCCCTATACGAACGCCGAAAAAGCCGTCAAGGACGTCGTTCAGCCCCTGGCCGCGCCCCACGGCGTCAGCCGCCTCCTGCTCGCGGATCTGCTCGACTGCCTGCGTCAGGGCGTCACCGTGCAGGCGGCCGCGGCCGTGCAGCACAAATGGGAAAACGAGGTGCTCAGCAGCCCGGCGGCCCTGTACGAGGGGAACAACCTCGACCATCTCTACGGCAGGGAAGGCGTGGTATCGCGCTTCCTCTCGCAGACGCTCGCGCCGCTGATCCGGCGTCAGGACGCCGCTCCGGCGGCCGCCTTCTGGGAGGGAACGCCCTTCCCCTTCACGACGGACTTTCTCGCGTCCATTTCCCGGGCCGAGGCCGTGGCCGCCGCGCCGCCGAAGGACGCCTACGACGTTCTTCTGCGTTCGCAGCCGACGATTCTCAACCGGGAAGCCGCGCAGCGCCCGGACAGCACGGAATTCTATCTGCAATGCAGCGACGCTCCCCAGCGCCTCGTCAACAACAACTATCCGCGTTCGGGCCGCATTCGCTACGCGCCATCCCAGTGCGCCGCCGCGGGCATCGTGCTGCGCTTCCCCGACGTTGAAGCCAGATACGTCTATCCTGACTTCATCGCCTTCCTGCGCGATTTCCAGTACGGCGAGCATACCTTTACGCCCGAGGACTTCCCCGACGCGGCGCGGAAGCTCGCCGATCTCTCCGTCACGAGCCTGACCGTGCGTCTGCTGCCCGACAACTCCGCCGCCATACTCGAAGCCAAGGACAAGGAGCCTTCCTCCCTGCCGGAAAGGATCGTCTACACATGGTAACTTCAGCCAATGCGACCCGCTTTCTCTGCCGCCTCATGCTCGGTGTCTGGCTGCTGGCCGTCGGCGGCATGGCCCTCGTCGCCCTTGGCGGCGGCGCCTCCACCGGCAATCTGCTGGCGCTCATGTTCACCCGGCCGGTTGCCAGAACGCCGGTGACGCCGCCGGTTCCGCAGCAGCCCGCCCCGGCCCCGCAGACGACCTCCCCGACGCAGGCGCAGGAGCCGCCCGCCCCGGCGCCGCAGCCGGTTCCCGCCGCCGCTTCGCAGTGGCGCGATCTGCCGCGCGGCAAGCGCCCCGGCAAGGGGCGCGTCTTCCCGCCGCGCATGGAGGTTCGCAAGGACGGTTCTCTCCTCCTGCTCTTCCCCTACGAAGGCAGCCTGGGCGAACATACGCTTATCACCCCCGTGAACATCACGTCCCGCAGCGTCGACATTCACGGCCAGTGGAGCGCGCAGGTCACCGTGGACGCCCGCCCGCAGGACGGCTGCGTCAGGCGTCTGCAAATCGCCTCCCATCCCCGGTGGATTCGCATCAGCGCCGTCGCGCGCCGCGATACGCCGCTCGACGCCGACGTCAGCTATTCCGACAAGGAACTCCGCGTGATCTTCCATACGCTGGAACAGTAGAGCATTTTCAGTTGAGGAAGCCCCTCCCTGCCCGCGACGGGAAGGGCCGGTTCCGGCAAGAGAAAGGAGCTTTCCATGACGCAACTGCGCTTTCTGGAACGCCTGCGCCACGCCCGGCAGCGGGGCGACGAACGCAATACCGTGGAAGCGGCGGACATCATTCAATCCGTGACCAATCATCTGTCCCGCATCCTCAATACCCGGCAGGGGAACACCGTGCTTGATCAGGAGTTCGGCATGCCGGACTTCAGCGCCCTCGGCGCGTCCTTCAGCTCGGAGGAACTGCCCCGCATAGAAAGGGAGCTGTCCCTCTTCATCAGCCGCTGCGAACCGCGCCTGAAACAGGTTCACGTCCGCTATGCCCCCGATCCCAATCAGCCCCTGCAACTGGCCTTCTTTCTGGACGCCGAGCTGGAACTGGAGGACGAGGTCGTCCGCATTCACTGGACGACGCTCGTCGAGCCGTCGGGACGCGTTGTCATCAATACCTAGAGTATTTTCAGTTTGAAACGCGTTGCGTTTCAAACCATGAAAAAGCGCGGGGTTTCCGCTTGCTTTGTTTTACCTTTTTCAAGGGCGGAACGCTCTAGCGCGGCGTAACCATTTACAATCTCACAAAAAAAGAAAACTCTGCCGACATTGCAAACTTCTCGCGCGCATGGTATGAAAAAGCGTCGGGAAGTCTTTTGCAGACGCTGTCCCGCAAAAACGCTTCCGGGCGCCCAATCCCTCGCCCGCCTCCCTACCCTTACGCCGGATACCGTATGGATCTCCGAGAGCTGGGGCGATGCCCCGTCAGCGACGCCAGCCCGGCAGGAACAGAGCCGCGTCAAAGCGCCGATTATGAACGCCTGCTGGAAGAAATCGGAAAGCTCGGCTCCCTTCAGGGAGCCGCCGCCGTCGACTGGAACGTGGTCGCGGACAGCGCCGTCGCCGTGCTCGAACGGCAGGCCAAGGACATTCCCGCCGCCGTCTATCTCTCCGTGGGGCTGACCCAGACCAACGGCATTCAGGGCCTTGCCGACAGCGTCCGCATCCTTGCCGATCTGCTTGCCGGCTGGTGGGACGTCTGCTTTCCGCCGCTCAAGCGGTTGCGCGCCCGCGCCAACATGCTCGGCTGGTGGCGGGAACGTATCGCCCCACTCCTTGACGCGCCCCGCGATCCCGTGGACCCGGCCCTGCGCGACGATCTGCTCGTCTCCCTCAGGGAACTCGACGCCACCCTCGGCGAGGTTCTCCCCGATATGCCGCCCCTGCGCGACCTGCTGGAACGCGTCGAGCGCCTGAACGTGACGGAAGCCGCGCCGGAGCCCGCGCCCGCAAGCGACGAAAGCGCGCCTCCGCCGGCCGAGGAAGCCCCGGCGGCCCCGTCGCAGGCCGCACCCGCGCCCGAAGCCCCGCAACCGTCGCAGCCGCCCGCCGCCCGGCCGTCCGCGCCGCTCCCCCAGACCGATCCCCCGGCGGACGAGCAGGAAGCGATCGCCGCCTTTCTCGCGGCGGCCAGAAACTGCGCGGCCATGGCCTTCGCCCGCCAGATTCCGGAAAACGGCGCCGCCTGGGCGGCGCTCTACGTCGCCCTCTGGGGCCGTATCGAAAAGCTGCCCCCCGCCGAGAATCAGACGACGGCCCTGCCCCCGCCCCCGGAAGAGGAACTGGCGGCCTGCCGCAATCTGCTCAATGCCGGCCGCGCCGCCGAGGCGGCCCTTGCCCTTGCCCGCCTCCTGCCGGCCTGCCCCTTCTGCCTTGACGCGCAGCGCCTGCTCTTTTCCGCCCTGACGCGCTGCGAACGGCCGCTCGACGCGGCCCTCGTACTGCGGGAAAGCCGCGCGCTCGCGGCGCGGCTGCCCGGGCTGACGGCCCTGACCTTTGCCGACGGCCGCCCCTTTGCCGACGCCGAAACGCGCAGCTGGCTGCAACAGGAAGACGCGGCCGCCCCGGCGCCCGCCGCCGCGACCGCCGGCGACGACGCCGAAGCCCTGCGCTCCCGCGCCCGCGAAACCGCCGCGGGCGGCAACCTTGCCGCCGCGCTGGATATCCTCGAAGACGCCCGCCGCCGTTGCGGCGCAAGCTCGGCCGCGGCCTTCGCCCTGCGCGTCGAACAGCTCCGCCTGCTGACGCTTGCCGGCCTCGCCCGGGCCGCCGCGCCGCTGGCCGAAGAACTGGAACGCGTCGCCCGGGAGCGCGGTCTTGCCGACTGGCAGCCCGAACTCTGCCTTGACGCCCTCCGCGCCTGCCATGCGGCATGGTCGCTCCTCGACACGCCGGACGCCCGCCGCCGCGCCGACGACTGCGCCGCCGCCGTCTGCCTTCTCCGGCCGTCGAACTCCCCGTTCCTGTGACGCGCCGCGCCCGCTTTCGTCCCCGACGATTTCATAACACGCCAACGGCGGCCGCCGCCGCCCCCACCATCACGCGAGAAGATCGCAAGGAGGCTCTATGAGCAAGGAAGGGTCCGTCGCTCCCAAGGAGCGCGTGAACATTGTCTACCGTCCCGCAACCGGCGACGCCAGGGAAGAGGTGGAACTGCCTCTCAAGCTCATGGTGCTCGGCGACTTCACCCAGCGCGAAGACGACAGACCGCTGGAAGATCGCGCGCCCGTTTCCGTGGACAAGACCAACTTCAACGACGTCATGAAGGGGCAGGGCCTCGGCATGACCATCAGCGTGCCCAACAAGCTGGCCGACGACGATCCCGAAGCGCGCCTTGCCGTCGAGCTGAAATTTGAAAACATCAACGACTTCACCCCGGACGCCATCGTGCGGCAGGTGCCGGAACTGGCCCGGCTGCTGGAACTGCGCGAATCCCTCAAGGCCCTCAAGGGGCCGCTGGCCAACGTGCCCGAATTCCGGCGCAAGGTGCAGGAGATGGTTTCCGACGACAAGGCCCGCGCGGCCCTGCTCAACGAGCTGAACATCGACGAAAAGTAAGGAGCCTCCATGAGCCAGACTGAAAACGCCCCCGCCGCCGCGCCCGCCGCAAGCCTGCTTGATGAAATCGTCGAGGCCACCCGCCTCAAACCCGGCGACGACGGCTTTTCCGCCACGCGCGACGGCTTGCAGGCCTTTCTCAAGGAGCTGGTGTCGCAGCCCTCGGACGACGCCAAGGTCTCTCCCGCGCTGGTGGACAAGCTCCTTGCCGATCTCGACAGGCGGCTCAGCGCGCAGGTGAACGCCATCATGCACAACGAGCAGTTTCAACAGCTCGAAAGCTCCTGGCGCGGCCTCAAGTATCTTGTGGACAACACGGACTTCCGGCAGAATATCAAGGTCGAATTTCTCAACGTCAGCAAGGACGATCTGCTCACGGATTTTCAGGACGCCCCGGAAATCATGAGCTCCGGCCTGTACAAGCACATCTACACGGCGGAATACGGCCAGTTCGGCGGCCAGCCCGTGGGCGCCGTCATCGGCAACTACGAATTCGGCCCCGGCCCGCAGGACATGGAACTCCTGCAATACATGGCCTCGGTATCCGCCATGTCGCACGCCCCCTTTGTGGGCGCCGCGGGCAAGGAATTCTTCGGCATCGACTCCTGGGAAGACCTGCCCAACCTCAAGGACCTCAAGTCCATCTTTGAAATGCCGCAATATACCAAGTGGCGCTCCTTCCGCGAATCCGAGGACGCCCGCTACGTTGGTCTGACCCTGCCGCGCTTCCTGCTGCGCGTGCCCTACGGCTCCAATACCGTCCCCGCAAAGAGCTTCGTCTTTGAAGAAGACGCCTCCGACAACAATGATTTCTGCTGGGGCAACACCGCCTTTGCCTTTGCCGGCCGCCTGACCGACAGCTTTGCCAAATACCGCTGGTGCGCCAATATCATCGGACCGCAGGGCGGCGGCGCCGTCGAAAACCTGCCCATCTACACCTTTGAATCCATGGGGCAGGTGCAAACCAAGATCCCCACGGAAGTTCTCATTTCGGAACGGCGGGAATACGAACTTTCGGAAGAAGGCTTCATCGCCCTGAGCATGCGGAAGGGCGCCGACAACGCCGCCTTCTTCTCAGCCAGCTCCTGCCAGAAGGCAAAGGTTTTTGCCAATACCCCCGAAGGCAAGGCGGCGGAACTCAACTACCGCCTCTCCACCCAGCTGCCCTACATGATGATCATGAATCGCCTCGCGCACTACATCAAGGTCATACAGCGCGAAAATATCGGCTCCTGGAAGGAACGCAACGACCTTGAGCGCGAACTCAATACCTGGATCAGCCAGTATGTGACGGAAATGGACGATCCCGATCCCGTCACCCGCAGCAAGCGCCCCCTGCGCATGGCCCAGATCTCCGTCAACGACGTCGCGGGCGAGCCCGGCTGGTATACCGTGGGCATTATGGCCCGCCCCCACTTCAAGTATATGGGAGCCAGCTTTACCCTTTCTCTGGTGGGCAAGCTCGACAAGAGCTAGCCGCCGGAACGGTATAACGAAACAAATCCCCTAATCTTCCCGTAACATACAAAAAAGAGGTATGCATCATGGCACTGACGGCGTACATGAAAGTGGAAGGCAAGTCTCAGGGCGAAATCAAGGGCGACTGCCAGCAGGGCGGCGACAAGAAGGACAAGGTTCTGGTCTACGCTGTCGAACATCTGGTGGAAATCCCCAAGGATACCCACACCGGCCTGCCCACGGGCCAGCGCATCCACCACCCGCTGACCGTAACCAAACATCTGGATCAGGCCAGCCCCAAACTGTACAAGGCCTGCTGCACCGGCGAGCAGTGCACGGTCACCATCGATCATTACCGCATTGCCCCGGACGGCACGGAAGAAAAGTACTTCACCATCAAGCTGGAAGAAGCCATTGTGGTGAGCATGAAAAAGGACACCCCCCTGACCTTCCTGCCCGAAAACAAGCCCTATCACGACATGGAAAGCGTCTCCTTCACCTACTCCAAGATCACATGGACCTATAACGACGGCAATATCGAATACGTCGACGACTGGAAGAAGTAGACCGCAAACACGCGGGGCGCGTCCTTTCGGGCGCGCCCTTTTCGTTTGCGCCGTCCTCCCGGGAAACAACAGACAATGCCAATGGAGACGACATGATCGGTGTGGATATGAAAGGGCTGATCGACAAGTGCGACAGCTTTTGCCAGCAGGCCCTCAACAGTGCCGCGGGCATGACCGTCCATCGGGAGCACTATGAAGTCTGCTTCGAACACTTTCTGCTTTCCTGCCTCGAAGAACCCCGCTGCGATATTTCGCTGATGCTGGCGGCCGCGGGCGTGGATACGGTCAGCCTGCGGACGGCCGTCAATCGCAGTCTGGAACAGTTCCGCTCGGGCAACAGCGGCCGGCCGGTATTTTCTCCCACCCTGCAGGACGTCATGGAGGCCGGCTGGCTGGTATCGTCGGTAGATCTGGGCGGCGCCCGCCTGCGTTCGGGCGGCATTCTGCTGGCCTTTGTCCGCCGTCCCAACTTTTACGCCCAGGGCGATTATACCCGCCTGCTGCGCGATGTGGAGCCGGACGCCGTCCTGCGCGGTTTCGGCGAGACGCGCGCCGCGTCCGTCGAGGAACAGGACGCGGCCGGACCGGCTCCCGAAAGCGCCTCCCCGGAAAAGGAAAAGGGCGGCCCCGCCGGCGAGGGCTTCATCGCGCGCTTCTGCGAAGACATTACGGCCAAGGCCGAAGCGGGCAAGCTTGACCCCGTTTTCGGCCGGGATCAGGAAATCCGCCGGATGGTGGATATTCTGGCCCGGCGCCGCAAGAACAATCCCATTCTCGTGGGCGAGCCCGGCGTCGGCAAGACGGCCGTCATGGAAGGGCTGGCCCTGCGCATCGCGCAGGGCGACGTCCCCGAGACCCTGCGCGGCGTGACCCTGCTCGGGCTTGATATGGGCCTGCTGGAGGCCGGAGCGTCGGTCAAGGGCGAATTTGAACGCCGCCTCAAGGGCGTGCTGGACGAGATCAAGAGTTCGCCCAAATCCATCATTCTCTTTATCGACGAAGCGCACCTTCTGGTGGGCGCGGGCAACGCGGCGGGCGGTTCGGACGCCGCCAACCTGATGAAACCCGCGCTGGCCCGGGGGGAAATCCGTACCTGCGCCGCCACGACCTGGAAGGAATACAAGAAATATTTTGAAAAGGACCCCGCCCTGGCGCGCCGCTTTCAGGTCGTCAAGCTGGACGAACCCGACGCGAGGACCACGGCGCTCATCCTGCGCGGGCTGCGGGCGGGCTACGAAAAAAGCCACGGCGTCCTGATCAGGGACGACGCCGTCGAGGCGGCCGCGGATTTCGGGGCGCGCTATATTACCGGCCGCTTTCTGCCCGACAAGGCCATCGATCTGCTGGACACGGCCTGCGCGCGCGTCAAGGTATCGCTGGCCTCGCGTCCCGCGCCGCTGGAAGACGCCATACGCCGTTCACAGGCGGCCCGGCGCGAGCGCGCGGCGCTGGAACGGGATCGCGACGAAGGTCTGCCCGTGGACGAGCAGCGTCTGGCCGAAATCCGTCGCGCCATCGAAGAGGCCGACGCCGAAGCCAGGCGGCTGGAAACGGACTGGCAGGAAGAGCTGGCGCTGGCCCATGCGCTGCTGGATGCCCGCGCCGCCCTGAACAGGATACGCGGCGCGGAAAACGGGACGGCGGCCCCCGCCGAAGCGTCCGGGGACGGCGCCCCCCTCGACGAGGTCGCGGCCCTGGAAGCCGTGCGCGCCGCGCGCGAGGCGCTGGAAGCCCGTCAGGCAGGCGCTCCCCTGATCAGCGTGGAGGTCAACGCCGAAACCGTCGCGCGCGTGGTGGCCGACTGGACGGGCATTCCCGTGGGCAAGGTGGCCCGCGAGCAGGCCGGCCAGATTGCCGCCCTGGGCGATACGCTGAAGCGGCGCATCAAGGGGCAGGACGCGGCGCTTGCCGCCGTGACCGAAGGCATTCAGGCCGGCAAGGCCGGATTGCGCGGCCCGCGACAGCCGCTGGGCGTCTTTCTGCTGGTCGGCCCCTCCGGCGTGGGCAAGACGGAAACGGGCCTTGCGCTGGCCGACGCCCTGTTCGGCGACGAAAATTCCATCGTCACCGTCAACATGAGCGAATTTCAGGAAAAGCACATGACCTCGCGTCTGATCGGTTCTCCTCCGGGCTATGTGGGGTACGGCGAAGGCGGTCTGCTGACCGAAGCCGTGCGGCGCAAGCCCTACTCCGTCGTCCTGCTGGACGAGGCCGAAAAGGCGCATCCCGACGTGATGCAGCTTTTCTATCAGGTTTTCGACAAGGGCGTGCTGACCGACGGCGAAGGCGTGGAAGTCAGTTTCCGCAATACGGTCATCATGCTGACTTCAAACCTCGGCTCGTCCATTACGCAAAATCTGTGCGCGGAAGGACGCGCGCCCGACGTCGCCGAGCTGACCGCCGCCCTGCGCCCCGCGCTGTCGCGCCATTTTCAGCCCGCCCTGCTGGCGCGCATGACCATTGTGCCCTATGTCGCCCTGACGCGGGAGGCGTTGCGGATCATTGCGGAACAGAAGCTCGGCGCGCTGGCCGCCCGCCTGCGGGACAACAGCGGCATGCGGCTGACATGGAATGAAGCCTTGCCCGAAACCCTTGCCGCGCGTTGTACGGAAACGGAAACAGGCGCGCGCAATATCGACTATGTGCTGGCCGGCTCCATCCTGCCGACGCTTTCCCGCCGCATCCTGCGGCGCATGGCGGACGGCAACGGCGACAGCGAAGGCTCGCAAGTGCATATGGACGTGGCGGAAAACGGCGAACTGCTCGTAACCTTCGAAAACGAAAGCTGATCCGAACCGCAACGCAATACAGCAACAACAACGCAAAAACGCGACGAGGGAGGAATTGGCGGGGATTATGCGGGGGAGGGAGAGCCCCTTTTGAAAAAGGGGCTCTCCCTCCCCCGCGCCCCCTCCCTCTCCCGAAAACTTTTCTTCAGAACAACGGGCGCCCGGCGCGGCGCCGACGCTTTTCCGCGCGCCCCCGTCCCCCGGTAGCGCAGGCAAGACCCGACCGGCGGGTTGTACCTCCGTCTTTTGCAGAACTTTTGTTATAACCCAACACAAGAAGGGGGGAGAGGAATCAAAGATTCCTCTCCCCCCTTCTGCGGAATAGCATGTCCAGGACGACGGCTTTCTTTCGCGCCGCAGGAATATTCTGCAACGAAAGATTTTGTCCTCGCCTGTCCGTAAAATAGAGCGGTTTTTGGGGAAGATGGGGGAGTTTGAGGGGAAACTACGGGAACGCCTTTCCTCGCTTCGCTGCGGAAAGGCTGGGCCCTTTTTGCCGCGAGCAGCGACCCGACGGGCGGCCGCAGGCCGTGCCCGTAAGGCGCCTTGGCGCCTTACGGGCATCGACAGCAGAGCAAAGGGGTTTCTTCCCCCTCAAAAAAACGTAATGAGTCCTGAACCTAGCTTTGATTCTTCATATCCGTCAGCAGGTGCGTCAACGCGTCGGCCTGCTGCTGAAGCTGTTCCAGCGCCGACATGGCGGTGTGCATGGCCTCGGCCGTGCGCGCGGAAAGCTGGTTCACCTCAATAATGGAGCGGTTGATTTCTTCCGAGGCCGCGGACTGTTCTTCGCTGGCCGTGGCGATGGCGCGCACCTGATCGGCGGAGCCGTCCACCATGCTGACAATTTCCTGAAGCGCCTGCCCGGACTGATTGGCCAGCTCCGTGGCTTCGGCGATGATATCCACGGACTTGTCCACCTGTTCCCGGCTCTTGAACGTGCTGTCCTGAATGGCGCGAATGGCGTTGCCCACGTCGGCGGTGGACGCCATGGTCTTTTCGGCCAGCTTGCGGACCTCGTCGGCCACGACGGCAAAGCCGCGTCCGGCCTCGCCCGCGCGGGCGGCCTCAATGGCGGCGTTGAGCGCCAGCAGATTCGTCTGATCGGCAATGTCGGAAATCACCGCCATGATGCGGTTGATGGCCTGCGCCTGCTCGCCGAGGACGTTCATGTCCTCCTTGAGCTGCCGGGTCTGGTCATGCACGGTCTGAATGGCGTGAACGGCCTTGCGTACGACGGCTTCGCCGCTGTTGGCCTTGTCGCGCGTCTGGGAGGAAGCCGCCGAGGCCGTATCGGCATTGTTGGCCACTTCCAGCACGGTGGCGTTCATTTCTTCCATGGCGGTGGCCGTTTCGGACAGGCGCGCCGCGGACTGTTCGGCGCCGGAGTTGGAGGTCTGCACCTGTTCCGTCAGGTTCGCCAGCGCCTCGTTGATATGCCGCACGACGCCCTCGATCTGTCCGGCGGCGGCCAGCATGCCGTCGCACCGGGCGCGCTCGGCCTTGTCGCGCGCCTCGCCGGCTTCCTTCATGGCCTTCTGGGCGTCCTGGGTTCTGGCGTCGGCTTCGGCGCTCTTGCGCTCGGCCAGCGAAATATTCTTTTGCAGACGCTCAATCATGGAACGCAGCGAATCCGCCAGAAGACCCATATCGTCCTTGCCGTAGATGGGCAGTTCTTCCTTGCTCATGGGATTCTCGGCCACAATGCCCGCGTAACGGGTAATCTGCTTGACCGGCCGCCCGATGCGAATGCCGATGATCAGCGAAAGCACAAGCTGGAAGAACAGCACAAGACACGTGGCCAGCAAGGTATTGCTCACGGCGTCGTCGCGCAGCTTGAAAATCTTGGTGACCGGCGCGCCGATATACCAGATGCCCACGATGTCGCCCTTGCCGTCGCGCATGGGCCAGTAACAGGAGGCATATTCCTGCTCAAACAGGGTATTGAGCGTGAAAAAAGATTCCTTTTGCGTGAATACGGCGTCCAGAATCCTGCGATCCGTCAGCTTCGACCCCACGCCCCGGGTTCCGTCCGCCTGCAACAGGGTCGTCTGCACGCGCGTGTCGTTCTTGAAAACGGTGGCGTCAAGCCCGGTCAGCTTCTTGAGGTCGTCCACATAGGCGGGATTGGAGAGGGAACGGCCTATGGAAATGCTGCCGATAACTTCGCCGTTCCGGCGCACGGGAGCGGATGCGCGCAGGGTGAAGGGGACTACCGTGCCCACGACGATATCCACGTTCGGACTTCCCGCAAGCGCGCGCATGACGGTTTCCTGATTGGAAACATTGTCGCCGTGCTTGTCGGAATGACCGCGGCCCATCGCTATGGCCTTCGCATCGGTAATGGTACAGAAATCGCTCAGGGAAAGCTCCTGCAGATGCCGGGCAAAGGCCTGTACGGCTGCGGTATCGCCCTTTTCCAGCGCATCGGCAATAGTCCCGTTTTCCGAGGCCAGCTCCGCCAGACGGAGGAAGGAGGCTCCCGTCTGGGTATTGTAGGTGTCCACCATGCGCTGCAGGCGCATCACGTTCTGTTCTATGCTGGCATAAAGAGCGTTGCCCATGAAATGAATACTGACCCAGAACAGGACGCAGCCCAGCAGAAGAAGAGCGGCAAAGATGCTAAAAATGTACTTATGCGTAAGCGTAACGGTAAAGCGCATTTTTCCATTCCCCCATGAACGTGGCGGCGTTACGAAACCGCGTGAAACAATGTTGCGTTAAGAACACTTCGCAAAATCCCGGGTGGAAAATCCTCTGTGCGCCTGCGGCCTTATCACAGGCAATATCGACAGATTTTCAGTTAAAGCAACCTCTCATCACCATACTCCACCAGCGCTGAACGCGCAAGGGCGGACGATGCAAAATCTCATAATCGCGCGCCTCCCTTCCGATCTTCGATCAATAGAAAAACTGATAAAAACCTTCTTTCAAAAAACGACTCCGAAACCGCCGGACAAGCCCTCCGCCGGCGCTTCCCTTCCGCGCCTTTCCCCGGCAGCAGGACGGCCCGCCCCGGAGGGCGGGCCGCTCAATACCCGGGCCCCCTTTCCGGGGCGCCCCGTTCAGCCTTTCGAAATCGAGCTTTCTGAACGAACCGCTTCGGAAGGGGACGCGGCGCGGCCCCTTCCGCCGGCGGACGTTCCCGGTCTGCCGAAAGAAGCGCTATTCGTCCGTATCGCGAACCACCTCAAGGATATGCGGCAGCTTGCGGATAATTTCGATAATCGCATAGAGCTGCGAGGCGTTGCGAACCTGAATGGTCAGCCGCAGTTCCGTGCGCCCGTCCACAAGGCTCTTGCTGGTAATTTCGTTGATGTTGATCTGCTGTTGCGCCAGTTCGGCGGCCACCTGAGCCAGCACGCCGGGCTGATTTTCGGCAATGATGAACACCGCCGCGTCGTAGGGCTTTTCTTCCTGTCCGTCCCAGTGAACGGAAATCAGGCGTTCCGGCTCCATATTGGCCACGTTGGGACAGTCCGCCCGATGGACGGTAATGCCCATGCCCCGGCTGACATACCCGATGACCGGATCGCCGGGAACCGGATTGCAGCACTTGGCGAAACGCATGAGAACGCCGTCCACGCCGTCGGAAAGGCTGATGCCGTCGGCCGCCTTGCGGGGCGCCTCTTCCTTCGTTTCCCTTGCGCTTTCCTTTTCCTTGTCCTTGCCCTGGCTCATGGCCGAAGCCAACGACGGATCTTCGGGATGCAGAACCGCATACAGCCGGTTGAGCACCCGCCGGGGCGTGACGTGGGCGTAGCCCACGGCCGCGATCAGCTCGTCGACATTCTCGAAATTGAGATCGCCGGCAACAACGGCAAGCTGCCCTTCCTTGAGCGCGCGGGCCACGTTGAGACTGACCTTGCGCCCTTCCTTTTCCAGCAGTTCCCGGCCCAGAACCAGCGCGCGGGCGCGCTCTTCCGTGCGCAGATAATGCTGAATGCGGTTGCGCGCGCGGGCGGTCTTGACCATCTTGAGCCAGTCGCGATTGGGGGAACGCGCGTTGTCGGTGATGATTTCCACCGTATCGCCGTTCTTCAGGGGCGTGCCCAGGGGCATCAGCCGTCCATTGATCTTGGCCCCGGAACAATGATGCCCCACCTTGGTGTGGATCATGTAGGCAAAGTCCAGAGGCGTCGCGCCTTCGGGCAGTTCCTTCACGTCGCCCGCGGGCGTGTAGACGTAGACTTCGTCCTTGAACAGATCCAGCTTGAGGGCGTGCATGAATTCGCGTGAGTCCGCCTCCTCGCGCTGCCGCTCAAAGATTTCGCGCAACCATGAAAACTGCTCGAGATCGCGAGTGTGCACCCGCCCCTTTTCCTTGTAGAGCCAGTGCGCGGCGACGCCGTGCTCGGCCTGCCGGTGCATGTCCTCCGTGCGGATCTGAATCTCGATGCGCTCGCCTTCCGGCCCGATGACGGTCGTATGAAGACTCTGGTAGCCGTTGGCCTTGGGCATGGAGATGTAATCCTTGAAACGCCCGTGCACGGGCTTCCACTGGGAATGCACAAGCCCCAGAACGGCGTAGCAGTCCTTGATGTCCTTCACGATGACGCGAAAGGCCATGATGTCGTGCATTTCGTCCAGCGTCAGCGACTGGGACTGCATCTTTTTGTAAATACTGTACTTATGCTTGATACGGCCGTAAATTTCGCCGTGCAGGTCGTTGGAGGCCAGCAGATCCTTCAGCAGGTTCACCACCTTTTCGATGATCTGCTTTTCCACGACCTGATGCTTGTCCAGCCAGAGATCAATCTGATTGTAGATATCCGGGCGCAGGTACTTGAAGCTGAGGTCCTCAAGATTGCGCTTCATGATGTACAGGCCGAGACGGTTGGCCAGCGGCGCGTAGATATCCATCGTTTCCTGCGCGATGCGCCGCTGCTTGTGGGCCTTCTGGAAATCCAGCGTCCGCATGTTGTGCAGGCGGTCGGCCAGCTTCACCATGAGCACGCGCATGTCGTGACTCATGGCAAGAATCATCTTGCGGATATTTTCCGCTTGGGCCTCTTCCTTGTTGTCGAACGGGATCATGCTGATTTTCGTGACCCCGTCCACAATGTCGGCCACTTCTTCGCCAAACTGCTCGTCGATATCCTCGATGGTGGTTCCCGTATCTTCCACCGTGTCGTGCAGCAGGCCGGCGGCGACCGTCGGCTCGTCAAAACCCATTTCCGCCAGCGTATCGGCCACGGCCAGCGGATGCGACAGGTAGGGTTCCCCGGAAAGACGCGTCTGTCCGGCGTGCGCCGAAGCCGCAAACACATAGGCGCGCTGAATCAGTTCCAGGTTGGCTTCCTGATTGTGCGCCGCGACCTTGTCGAGAATTTCCTGAATGCGGATCATGCTCTGCCCTGCCGAAATATGTTTTTCCCGCTTGCGCGGACATCCTGTCGAAAGAAGACATGCCTGTATTCTGGCATCTTCCTTTCATGTTGCCGCCAAGACCTCCCCCTTGTCAATCGCCCTTCCCGCGACGGCGGCGATCCGGAAGCGCCGTTCCCGGCGGCAGGAACGACAAGCGCCGCACAGGCGTACCTGTACGGCGCTTGATCAATGATGAAGATGAACGGGGCGCGCGCATATCTCGCGTTTCCCCCGTTTTCCGGGGGACGAGCGCGGCGCGATCAGCCTTACGGCAGCTTGTCGTATTCCGCCGCGTCGACGGCCTCAAGCCATTCGTTCCGGGTGTTCGTTCCCGGAACCTCAACGGCCAGATGCACGAACCAGCTATCCCGGGCCGCGCCGTGCCAGTGCTTGACGCCGGCGGGAATATGCACGACGTCGCCGGGATGCAGCTCCCGCGCCGGCTTTCCCCATTCCTGATACCAGCCGCGCCCGGCGGTGCAGAGCAGGATCTGCCCGCCTCCGGCGTCGGCATGATGCGCATGCCAGTTGTTCCGGCAGCCGGGCTCAAAGGTCACATTGCCGATGATCACCCCCTGCGTGGAAAGCATGTTCAGATAACTGTCGCCCACAAAGTAGCGGGCATAGGCCGTATTGGCCTCGCCGCGCGAAAACGGGCCAAGATTCTCTTTCATGGTCGCCTCCTTCCCCGGGCCGGACGTCCCTCCGGTCTCGACACTCGCGCCGCGGCTGTTCGCCTCCGCCGCCATGAGGGGCGAGGCCGTACCGACAAGGGACGCGCCTCCGAAGACAAGCGACAGCCCCGCCGCAATGATAAGATTTCGCAGCATGTTCCCCTCCGCTCAATCAGGAATCCTGCAGGACGGCGTCGACGCATCCCAGCGCGTTCAGAGTGCGGGGAAAGCCGATATACGGCAGCAGCAGCGCCAGCGCGTCCACAAGATTCTGTCTGGTATTGCCGACCGACGCGTTGCCCTGAACATGCGCCTTCACCTGCGCCTCGCAGCCGCCCAGCGTGCTGATAATGCTGAAGGTCAGCAGTTCGCGCATCTTCAGGTCAAGCCCCGCGCGCGTATAGATATCGCCGAAGCAGAAGGCCGAAAGATAGTTTACCGTAATGTCCTTCTTGTCTTCGGACGCGGCGGCGTGCATCTTGTCGATGGCGTCGCCGAAAATTGCCTTCTGCACGGCGACGCCGTCCCTGAAACGCGTCTCTTCCGTCGTCGTGGCGCCGCTTTTCAACGGCAGGGCCACGCCCTTTTCCGCAAAGACCTCATTGACGCGGCGCAGGGCGCTTTCCGCCCGGGGAAAACCCGTATAGGGCGCGCACTGATAGACGGCCTCCCTGATTTCCTCGGGGCTGACGCCCACGCGCAGGGCCGCTTCCGTATGCGCTTTCACCTCGTCCAGCATCTGCCCGGCGACGAGCGCCGTCAGCACGACGAGCGTCCGCTGCCTGTCGGTCAGCGAGCCGCGCTCGACGATCTCGCCGAAAAACAGCCGATCGCGCATGGCCGCAAGTTCAGGGTCCGTCCCGGCAAGGGGAGACGCGGACTCCCCGAAAAATTTCTGCCTGTTTTTTTCCGCCGTAAGAACTCTGTCCATCGTCCCGTCTCCCCTTTCTCTTTCGGACGCGTTCGCCGCGACGAGACTCCCCGCCGCCAGGCACGCCGCCAACGCTACGCCAAGAACAACCTTCAGTTTCGCCATGCGGGCCTCCCGAATCGCCGCGCGCAGCAAGCGAACGCCACAGCGCGGTTTCCGGCCGCCGGCATGTCGCGACGGCCTCATGACGCAAACATACGCCGCCCCGCTCCGGGGAAACAGACAAATTTCTCGCAATTTCTTGCCTGAAAAGCTCAAAAGGAAAAGAGCGGGGCCGTCCCGCGCGCCGGACGGGTTCCCCGCCGGACGGCTCAGACGGCCGCCGCGCGCCGGCGGTTCCTGTCCCGCAACGGCGGCTCGCCGAACTCCCGCTTGTATTCCCGGGTGAACTGCGTGACGCTTTCGTAGCCCACCGAAAGCGCCGCGTCGGAAGCCCGTTCATTTTCCAGCAGCATCAGCCGCCGGGCTTCAAACAGACGCAGCTGCTTCTGATATTGCAGCGGGCTCAGCCCCGTAAGCGACTTGAAATGACGGTGCAGGGTGGAACGCGACATGTTGACCTGCCGCGCCAGCGATTCCACCTGCATGGGAATCCTGTAGTTTTCCCGTATCCAGTTGACGGCCTGCGCGACCTTGTTGTCGTGCGTTCCGGGCGTGTTCAGACGGCGCAGGGTTTCGCCGTGCGGGCCGATGAGCAGAAGATAATGCAGTTCGCGCAGCATCATCGGAGCGCGAAAGGCGATCTGTTCCGGCTTTTCAAGAAGCTCCACCAGCCGGAGAAACATTTCGAGAATATCGGCGCCGGCATCCGCGACGGAAACGCCCGAGCGCTCTCCCGTTTCCGGGAGCGGCGGCGCGCCCATTTCCATCGACAGCGACGCAAGCAGCCGCCTGTCCAGATACAGATAGACGAAAAGAAAGGGATTTTCCCGCGAGGGATTGACGACGTACGAGGAAATGGGCATGTCCACCGCCGCGACGACGGTCTGATTTTCCGTATACACGAAATCCCCGCCCGCCATATGGGAATGCTTCGTCCCCTGCACAACCAGCCCGGCCAGCGGTTTTTCAAAGCATTTCTCTGGGGTTCCGCCCTCTTCGCGGCGCGCCAGCCGAAAGCCCTCGACGGGCGTCTCATAGATGCGGGGTTCTTCAAGGTAGCGAAGCATCTTCCGCTTCAGTTCCGCATTCAGGCTCCTGATCCGCAGCGCGTCTTCCGCCATGCTCAACTCCTCCGCCCGCGACGGGGTTCATGCGGCGTCGCGGGGAAAATCCCCCTCCCGCCCGGGGCGCTCCCCGTTCCCTTCTCCGGCGCGGCGGGAGCCGGCGCCGTCAAGTCCGACGGTTTCCCGCACGATGAAAAGCGGACGCTTCTTGACCTCCTCAAAGACGCGGCCCAGATATTCGCCGATAATACCGAGCGAAAGCAGGATCAGCCCTCCGAGGGTCAGCACGACGACCATCAGGGAGGCGTATCCCGGCACGTCCACGCCATAGATGAAGGTACGCACAAATATCAGGACGGCATAGGCAAAACCCGCCAGAGCGATCAGCCCGCCCAGATAGCTCCAGAGGCGCAACGGCAGCGTGCTGAAACTGGTAATGCCGTCTATGGCGAAGTTCCAGAGTTTCCAGCCGGGCCACTTGCTGCGGCCGGCGGCCCGTTCCGGGCGGGTATAGGGCACGACCACGCGCGGAAAGCCGACCCAGCCGTAAAGCCCCTTGTTGAAGCGCACGCTTTCCGGCAGCCGCAGAAGCTCGTCCACGACGCGCCGCGACATGAGACGAAAATCGCCGGCGTTGTCTTCGACCATGTTGTGGGTCATGCGCCGAAAGAGCTTGTAGAAAAGCGCCGCGCACCAGCGCTTGACGCGACCGTCGGCGTCGCGGTTCTCGCGAACGCCGACAACCATGTCCGCGCCCCGCTCCCAGTGACGCAGAAAGACGGCGAGCAGCTCGGGCGGGTCCTGCAGGTCCGCGTCCATGGGAATGACGGCGTCCCCCGACGCGTACCGCAGCCCCGCCGTCAGGGCGTATTCCTTGCCGAAATTGCGCGAAAGGGAAACGGCCCGGACCCGGGGATCGCTCTCGTGCAGACGGCGAAGGATGTCCATCGTGGCGTCGCTGCTGCCGTCGTCCACAAAGAGGAATTCCGCCTCATAGGGTTCCGCTTCCAGCAGGCGGGCCGCGGTTCGATAAAACAGCTCCACGGATTCCTGTTCATTATAGACGGGAACGACGAGGGAAATACGCCGCATGTCTTTCTCCGTATCCGACCGGGTCATGGCTCTCCGTATCTCCACCGGAACGTCTTCCGCCGCGCGACGACGCCGCCTCAAAACGCGAAAGCGCCTTTCGGATGCGGACGACGGGCGGCGTCTCCGAAATCAGGCAAAAAAACGCGAATACTTTTTTCTCAGGGCCCGCCAGAGGAGCTCGGAGCGCTTGTTGGTCGTCGTGCGGATCATGGACGCGCCGTGCACGCGATAGGCTATCAGGGGCTGATGCAGCTTGACGCCGCGCAATCCGGCTTCCATGTATTTGAACCAGACTTCAAAGTCTTCCCAGCCGAACCTGTCAAAGGGAGGCTCCGCCGTGTAGCCGCCCACGCCGCGCAGGGCCTCCGCCCGGTGCAGCGTCATGGCGTCGATATAATTGCCGAGCGTCAGCAGGGGCGCGTTCCAGTCCGGCAGATTTTCAAGACAGCAGTCCGAACCGTCCTGTTCGTTGAACACAAGCCGCTGCGTATAGACGAAGGCGACGTCGTCCGCCGCTTCTTCCAGAATCCGCGCCGACCGTTCCAGGCACTGAGGGAATATGAAGTTGTCCGCGTCCAGAATGAAGATAAACGGCGCCCGGGCGCAGGCAATGGACGTATTGCGCGTTGCCGCCAGACCGCTGTTCACGTCGTTGGCGATGAGCGCCGCCCGGCAGAATCTGTCGTCATGCCGCCGCAGCCACCGGGCCGTCGCTTCCGCGCCGTTATCGGTCGAACAGTCGTCGCAGACGATCAGCTCGACGTCGCGCAAGGTCTGGCGCGCGACGGAATCCAGCGCCTGCTCGATATAGCGTTCGTAATTATACAGGGAGACAAGCACGGAGACGCGCGGTTCTCCGCCCCTGCCGGCGACGAATATTTCTTTCATAGCTTTTCTTCGACAAAACCATACTTTTCAAATATGGCGTTCCAGCGCCGCGCCAGAGGATTGTCCGCCAGCGTTTCCCAGCCGTGGCGCCGCACCTTTTCAGCCCAGGCCATGCCCTCGTCCGAGCGCAGCAGATACTCCAGGACGGCGGGCACGTCTTCCAGCGAGGCCGCGATATAGTCCTCGTCGGCGCGGAAAGGCCAGGATTCCGTGCAGGGTTCGGAGACGACCGCGGCGCCCTGCCAGATGCCCTGAAGAATCATGCGATGCCACTCAAAATACAGATGTTTCGACTGATGCACGTTCAGCGCGATCTTGCATCTGCGGACTATGGAACTGACGGTCTGCGTGGAGAGGGAAGAGTTTTCACCGTATATCAACGGCATATTTCGATCCTCAAGGCGCAGATAGGCCTGCATGTCCGCAAACAGCGCCGCGTTGCGGGCAAAGAAGCGGCTGCGCCGCTCGCCCGCCACGCCGAAGAAGCAGCAGTCCAGCGGCCGTTCCGCCAGCGGCTCCTCCAGCGGATTGACGGCGCAGGGGCGCTCTCGGATGTCGCGGGGCAGGCCTTCCGTTGCGGCAACGGCGTCCACAGGGGCCGCGCCGTCGAAAAGACGGCACGAGGGGCTGTAAAGCAGGGGCATGTGTTCCGCCGGAATGCCCTGCGAACGCAGACGCGCCGCCATGGCGCAATCCATGTCCAGCACCAGCGAGGCCTTGCGGAAATGGGCGCGCGCCGCGGCGAACCAGGAAGTATGCTCCTGCTCGCTGTTGAGCAGCCACAATTGAGCGCCGTTCAGCGGCCAGGATTCGGCGTCCCTGATGAAGTGGAAAAATTCGTGCGGGGCGATGATCAGACGGACGGCCGAAGTCCCGTCCTCATGACGCAGACATTCTTCCAGGGAATCGACGGAAAAGAAGGCGCACCGCACGCCGGCGTCTTCCAGGCCGCATTGGAGCAGCCGCGCAATCTCTTCGAAAAAGGCGTTCCCCTTGCGGGCCGTCCAGAGGGAAACGCGCCTGCCTCCGCCGAGGAGGGGCGTCGTCCTCGCGCCCTCTTTCCAGAGCAATGCCCGCCGAGCAAGACCGCCCCGCGGCAGGGAAACGGCGCTTTCTTCCGGCTCGGGCGCCCTCTCCGGCCGCAGCCTGTCCCGCAAATCCCTCCCCCACTGCGTCAGGGAACGCAGGGGGGACGTGATACGCCAGGAACGGGAATTCCGCATGAACGCAACTTCATCCCGCAGCTGCTCCCGCTCCCTGCGTAACTGCAGGAGCTGCGCCCGCAGGGCCGCCGCTTCCTGCGGCGTCATCTTCTGTTCAGCCATTCTTCGCCACTCCTCTGTCTTGCAAGGCTTCGGAACGCGCGTTGCCCGCTCTCTTTTCACCGACGCCGCCGGCGCCCGGAAAAACGCAACGGGACCGCGCGGAGCCGCAGGCCGCGTTTTCCGTCCGCGAAGCTTCGGCGGCGCGGACGCTTCAGACGCCTTCAACCGCTATACCATTGATATCACAAGCCCGGTCCGCAGGCAATCTGCCCGCCGTCCGGTCGCAATGGGGGAGAAAGGAACGCCCCCTTATCCTCTAAGCCAGAACAACATAATTCAGCGCAAGGGAAAACGGCATGACGTACCAGATCAGGCGAGCCTTTCCCGCCGCGTCGCATCTTGCAAGAAGCATAAGAGAAAGCGCAAGCAAGGCAAAATCGCAAAAGAGAAAGGTCCGGCTGCTGGAAATGAAGAGCGTCGGCGAAAGCCCCATCAGCATTCGCGTTCCAAGGCCGGCGGCCAGAATGAAAAAAGCCCGGAAAAGGCTTGCACGATCCGAAAATATACGACAAAGCGACGCGCAAACGAAAATCAGGGCGCCGATCGCCGCAAGCAGGGAAATGCCGCCAAGAAAGGTCACGGATGAAAAATCGGAAAGATATACGGGATGCCCCCGGACAAAGGCGACTCCCGGACCGCCGACGACAAGAAACATGCACAGCAGCTGGATCAGAAAGACGCCGACGGCAAGAAGAAGACTCTTGCCTGCCGATCCCGTCCTGCACAGGAAGATACACAGAAGAAGGAACAGACTCGCGGGATGCGGCGCAAGAACATAATGAAAGAGCGTCGAGGAAAATCCAAGATAGATCTTGTAGGGAAACGACAGTTCAAGGAAATTCGGAAACCAGCTTTTGACCTCGCTGTAATAACGCAGTTCATTCCCCGGCGCCGTCGCGATGAAAAGCAGGGAAGCGCACGCAAGGGCAAGAACGCCGAAAGTCCTTCTGTTGCCCGCTCCAAGGCAGGATACGGCCCCCATGGCGCCAAGAAGGATGAGACAGCCCTGCTCATGATTCGCGGCATACAGCGCGGTAACAACAAGAGCCGCGAGACTGGCCGCGGAACGCCCGTAGCGGGCCAGCCAGACGGCCGCCAGAAGGGCAAAGAGCACATAGTAATAATTGACAATCGTCGTCACCCAGCCGGCGCTCCCCATGGGCAGCATGCCGTACAGGAAGCACACGCCGTAGACGCGGGGCCTGTCCTCCGGGCGCTCGACGACAAGCCGCGCCAGCAGCCAGGGAATCAGCAGGCCGACGCAGAACGTCAGCCCCTTGAACAGCCAGACATGGCGGCAGAGCGCCGGCAGCCAGGCTTCAATCAGAAGCCGCGAACTCCATTCCCTGTACCGCGACAACAGCCATTCCGGCGAGCAGAAAAGCGTTCTCGCCACCTTGTCGTCGTGAACGCCCTCCGGCATCCACCACAGGAAAAGCAGCAGGAAGGCGGCATAGACCCAGAAGAAATTCTTTTCATTGTCAAGAAAGGTTGTCGCCATGAGAGGAAGTTCCGTCGTTCTTGCAGAGCTTCAGTTCGACGGCCTGCATGGGCAACCCCATGATGCCCGCGCTGACGCTGCTCGTCACGGACGTCAGCAGCAGCGCGTCGTGCCGCCATTCGTGCTGAACGTGGCTTGCCTGCGACCCTTCGGCTATGGACACGACAAAGGAGTACGTCCCGGCCGCAAGAACCGGCATGCGAAAGCGAAACAGCGCTTCAAAGAGCGCGCCGCGGGGCACGCTCAGCGGCCTGTCCACATAGGAAAGATAGGTGTTGTCGCCGAACAGGGTCTGCCCCAGCCGATCCTTGAGGTAAAAGCCGACGATGGGGCTGGCAAGCTCCTGCTTCGCGCGGCAGAAGATACGCAGGGAAACGACTTCGCCGCCCACGCACCAGCTGAGCGGCGCGCCTCTTCTGTCGAGCAGAAGCACCTGCTCTATGGTCGCCCCGCCCTTGCCGAACGAGGCCGAGTCCGGATCAAAGCGAAAGACCTGAATATCGTTCCGCAGGCCGGACGCGTTGATAAAATCCTGCCGCGCATCGCGGAAGTCTTCTTCCCCGGGACGCAGCGTCAGCGTTTCCCCCAGAAAGGGCGAACCGGCCTCGTCTTCCACGACGTCCCTGCCCTGAATGGAGGCAAATACGTCTTCGAGGTATTCCTCGGTTATGCTCTTGGGGTCTCCCTGACTTCTGACGCGCCCGCGCTCCAGAAAGACGGCATGAGAACAGAGACTGTTGATGGCGGCAACGTCGTGACTGACAAAGAAAAGCGTTTTCGTCTTGATGAAGTCGCGCAAAAAGCGCATGCACTTTTGCGTAAAGTAGGCGTCGCCCACGGCAAGCGCTTCGTCCACGATGAGAATATCGGCGTCGACATGGGCGATGACGGCAAAGGCCAGACGCATGACCATGCCGCTGGAGTAGTTGCGTACCGGCTGTTCGATGAACTCGCCAATATCGGCAAAGGCGACGATATCGTCATAACGAGCGTCGATTTCCTCGTCGCTCAGGCCGAGAATGGCCGCGTTGAGGTAGACGTTTTCCCTGCCGGTAAACTCGGGATTGAAGCCGCTGCCCAGTTCCAGCAGGGCGGCGACCCTGCCGCAGGTCCGCACCGTTCCCGTCGTTGGCGCCAGCGTGCCGGCGATGATCTGCAGGAGCGTGCTCTTGCCCGCGCCGTTGCGCCCCACGATCCCCACGCATTCTCCGCGCCGGATGGTCAGATTGACGTCGCTCAGGGCCGTAAAGCCCCGGTAGAAGGTCCGACGCCCGCGAAACATCATTTGCAGCAGACGGTGGACGGGACGGTCGTAAATTTCAAACGTCTTCGAAACGCCGCGCAGCTCAATGGCCGCTTCGTCCGGGAGCGCGCGGCCGTCGTCCGCGGGAGAGGTCCCCGGGGCCGTGATATCAGAGGACATCGGCAAATCCCTTTTTCGTCTTGAGGAACCAGCACAGCCCCAGACGACAAACGATGAAAGCAATGACAAGGTTCATGCCAAAAACGCTCCAGTCGGGCCACCGGCCGAACAGCAGCACGTCGCGCACCTGCTCGATCATGGACGAGAGCGGGTTGATTTCGAGCACCCAGCGCAGACGCTCGGGCACAAGTTCCGCCGGGTAGAAAATGGGCGTCATGAAAAAGAGAATCTGCGTCACGACGCCGACAAGGTGCGGCGTGTCGCGCACATAGACCGAGGCGGACGCCACGAAGCAGGCGACGCCCAGCGCCGTCAGCAGCACCGGAATCAGCAGCGGCGGCAGGAGGAACATGGTCGCGTGAAAGGAGATTCCCAGAAGCGCCGCCCCGGCGAACAGCAGGAAGAACCAGACAAGCCCCAGCGCGACGGCGGAGGCAAGATGCACGATGGGCAGGATTTCCAGCGGAAAGACAACCTTCTTTACCAGGTTGACGTTTTGCAGCACGGACGGCGCCGCGCCGTTGACCGTTTCGGAGAAGAGATTGAACGTCGCCATGCCGCAGAACATGACCGCCGCGAAATCCACCGCGCCGCCGTCCGGCGACGTTCCCCAGCGGGCCTTGAAGACAATGCCGAAAACAAAGGCGTACACCGTCAGCATCATGAGCGGCTGCACCAGACTCCAGAGCCAGCCCAGCACCGATCCCTTGTAGCGCAGCGCCAGCTGACGCCGCGTCATATGCAGGATCAGGGGACCGTTTCCGACCAGAATGGCCGTCAGCAGAAAGGGATGCCACATGGGCGGAGTACGCAACAGGCGTTTCATCGGAACCCCCTATACAAAAATCCCGTTCACGACCGCGGCCTAGTTCCCGCGTTCAGGGTACAGGAAAGAGGGATAGCAGGTCAGGGAACGCACGCCGTAGCCGCGGCGGGTGCAGACAAGCGGGGGCACGCGCTCCAGGGCGTGCGCCAGCGTTCCCCCGATGCCGATGGGCTCCTCGGGAAAGTCTTCAAACCGCAGGCCGCATTCCAGCAGGGGACGCAGGGCCTCGGGGCGGTACCACATCATGGTGCCGCCGGAAAAGAACTGTTCGTCGCGCCCGTAGGAGGCCGGCAAGCCCATGCGGGCCAGCAGCCCGGTAATCATGTCCCGTTCTTCCCGCGAGCCGTACAGCGGAACGCCCACGCGCAGCATGACCCGCCGCAGGGGCTCGTATATGGCGGGGAAGACGCAGCCGAGGCGCGGATCGGCAGCAAAGGCCGCAAAGACGGTCCGCGCGGCCTCCGGCCGCAGCAGGTTGTCCATCAGATAGGTCCGCCACGAGGGGCCAAAGCCCATGTGCGCGGACTCCTTGGCGTGCACATGGCAGAAGAGATCATAGTCTCCCTGCAACGGCCCCAGGGCCACGAGCCACGGCGCCACGTCCCGCCCCCTGTTGGGCGTTTCCAGAATGCGAACCTTTCCCGCCTGCGGCAGATTCCGCGGATCAAAGAGCGTCCGCAGCTGCGGCGCATCCCCGCTTTTCACATATGTCACGAAGAGATCAAAGGGATAGGGAAAGGCCGCGGCATAGCGGGCGAAGGCCTGCGCCAGCGCGACATTGTAAATGTGCATGTGCACGCCCGTGCGCAGCGTTTCCCCGCTCCGGCACAGGCTCGTCAGGGGCAGGATATTGGCCGCATCCTCGAAGCCCGTAGCCGCGAAGACCGTTGACGCCGGCAACTGATCAAGCTGCTCTTCCAGAGAACGCGGGCGCTCGGAATACACGGGATCGGGGAAGACAATGCTCCGAAAGATTGCGCGATTGCCCAGCGGGACCGTCTGAAACCACTGCCGTAAGAGAGTCAGCACCCCGTCGGGATCGGCGCCGGCCAGCAGGGGCGCATACTCGCCGAAGCGTTCCGCCGTTTCCCGCGCGAAGGCGAGACATTCCTCATGAGCGTCCTCGAGCGCCGCGCGCATTTCCGGCGAAAACGCAAGAGCTTCCGTCAGCGGTTCTCCATGCTCGTCAAAATCGACCGCGCCGCCCGAGCAGGGAGAAAACATCTCTTCAAAAACGATATGCCACGGCATATAGGGGCTGGACCCCATGAGCGCAAACGTGCGCGTTCCCAGGCGCCGGTCGAGCGCCGCGTTCACTTCATTCTGCCAGCAGTAGAGCTTGTCCACGGGTCTGCCCGCGGCGACCGTCAGCGCGGCCGAAACGGAGCCGGAGTAGCCTACGTCAAACACCAGAACGCGCTGTTCCTCCGCTGAAAAGACCTTCTCGTAATAGCGCCGGGCGCGTTCCCGCCGGGCGGCCGCAAGCTGCTCCAGCTCCGGCTCCAGCCGCGCCAGCACGGCCAGCCCCCGCTGCCGCTCCTTGCAGAAGGGCAGCGCGCGCTCTTCGGGCGCCAGCCTCTCCAGCAGGGGGGCGGCCTCGTCGCCGAAATGCCCCGTCAGCAGATCGGCCAGCGTATAGCGTTCCATATCGGCCGCCACCTTGCGGGTGCGTGCGTACTCCATGAAAGAGGATTCCTGAAAGGGGAAATAGGCCCGCCGCCCGGCCTGAAAATATACGCCTTCCGGCCCGCCCAGACGCTCCCGCAGGGCATCGTGCACCAGCGACGGGAGCCAGCCGTCGCGCGAGGCGTAATAGATGCGCGCGTAGCCTTCCCTTTCGGCCACGGCGCGCGCCCGCAGGCAAAGCGACACGGTCAGGGGCGCCAGAATCAGACGGGCCAGCATGACGGTATCGGGGCAGCGCTCCAGCGTTTCCGGCGCCTGTTCCGGCCTGTCGAAAATACGCTCCAGGGCCTGCCCCATCAGAAGCTCCCACAGGGGCCGGGACTGGGAGCCGCCAAAAAGCGCGGGCAGCATGGAACCGCCGCGTTCCACCGCCATCTGGCGCGCGGACGGCAGATGCACGGCCCGCATTCCCTTGCGCAGGGGGGCGTTCACGTCGCCCTGAGGATTGTCGCCCATATGGAGGACGGCGTCGGGAGAAACATTTTCCGCGCGGAGCATGACGTCGAACAGCGCGCCGTCGTCGGTCTTGCGCGCCTTGTGCTCAGCGGAAACATAGACGGCCGCGACGGCCTCGAAGCCCTTTTCGTGCAGCAGCTCCAGCAGAAAGGCCGAAGGCAGATACATGTCGCTGACGGCCACGACGCGCTTGCCCGCGCGCGCCGCCGCCCGGCAGACTTCCAGCATGTCCGGTCTGGGGCGCAGGATCGCGCGCTCGCAGCGCAGTTCCTCGGCCATCAGCTCTCGCGTCAGCTCTTCGGAAAGACCGTGCCTGCGGCGAATGTGGGCATAGATATCTTCAAACGTCGCGTACGGGTCGCGCATTTCGTCTTCAGCGGGCCAGCGCAGGGCCGCGAAGTCAATTCCAAAACGCTCGTTGACCCGCATTGCCACAAGATGCAGGATTTCCCTTGGATCATTGAGCACGGGGCGCGTCAGGAGGGTGTCGAAAATATCGAAGCTGACGACGCGCGTATCGTCGCGCTCGACCATGCGGATCAGGGCCGCCGCCGACAGGGGCGGCAAGGGGCCGGGGCCGGAAACTTCCGGCATGATATTCGCGGGCGGCGGAGCGTCCTGTTCGCCGCGCAGCCGCCGCCGCGCAAGGCCGGCAGCCGCGCGAAACACAAAGGCAAAGCTGCGGCGGCGCAGGATTTCGATGCCGGCCCGCATGGGATAAAAGACAAACAAATTGAAAAGAGCTCCCTGCCTGCATATGCGCTGCGGCCCGATCTTTGCCGTCTGCCCGAAAAGGTACCACGGACTCAGACGCAGGGCTCTGAACCAGCCGCGCCCGAAAAAGACCACGGACGCGGGCAACAGAAAGAACGCCGCCACGGCATAATACAGCATAGGGACTCCGGGAGGGAATTTGAACGCCGCGCGGCGGCGCGGCGGAAAAGAAGGATTTCCGCGGCCCGGTATTCTGGCGCATGCGGAAGCATTTTAGTATATCTTGACTAATAAACAACGTCAAGCCGCGCACAGGCGCGGGCGGATGATCCCGCGCGATGCGCAGGAATCCGCGCGCCGGCGCGCGGCTTGACGGCGACAGGTCGCCGGAGCGTTCGCTCTTACTGCAACCCGATATTTTCCTGTCCGATATTATAGAAGAAGCGCACGCGGGCGACCTGATAGTCGGTCAGCGCCTGACTTGCGTCGCGCTCGGCCTCGGTCAGGCGCGTCTGGGCGTCCACAAGATCGGTGATGGTGCCGATGCTGGTCATGTAGCGCGTCTGCGCCATGCCGTAATTTTCGCGGGCGGCCTCCACTCCGTAACGGGACGTGGTAATGAGTTCGCGGGCGGCGTCCATGTCCAGCATGGCGCGGATCACGTCGGCTCTGGCGCTGGCCATGGCGTCTTCATAATCCTTTTGCAGAGCCTTGGCGCGCTTGCGATCGCCCAGGGCGCCAAAGGTCGTTTCCCCGCCGCCGAACAGCTCCCACGAGAAATTGAAACCGATGGACCAGTAGCTGCGGCTGTAGTCCTGATAGCGGCGGTCGTCGTAATCCCTGCTGTAACGCGCGTTGTCGTAGGTAATATCCACGCGCGGCAGGTACTGCCCCATGCGGGCGTGAAGATCCTTGAAGGCCACGGCCACGCTCTTCTGGGCGATGATCAGATCCGGCCGGCTGAACAGGGCCGTCTTGATGGACTGCTCTTCCGTCAGCTTGACGGGCGAGCCGCTGAAATCCTGCAGGCGGCCCTTGTAATCCACGCGATCGGCGGGCAGAAAGCCCAGATAGCGGTTAAGCTGCACTTCGGCGTTGCGAATTTCATTCTTGCAGCGAATGACTTCCTGTTCGGCGCGCGACAGCTCGACCTTGTTCTGCAATACGTTGGCATAGGGAGCCATGTCCACCTTCACGAAGGCTTCCGCCGCTTCCAGCTGCTTCTTGATGCGCGCAACGGAATCGTTGGCCGTCCGCAGCTTTTCCCGCGCCTGCAGCAGGGTCAGGAACTGAATCTGCACGTTGGAAACCAGCTCCAGACGGGCAAGACGGTGGCGGGCCGCTTCCACATCCACCTGCAACAGGGATTTCTGCAGGTTGTTCAGGTGCGCGAACCCCGCGAACACGGACCAGGAGACGCGAAAGGTCTGCGTCCATGTCTTGCTGCTCATGTCGTCGGAGCTGTAGGCGGGCATGTCCCTGTTGTTCTGCATGTTCGTATACCCGGACATGACGGACACGCGCGGCCAGAAATAGCTCTGCGCCACGCCCACGTTCATGCGCGCCTGCTCCAGCGTCAGCATTTTCGACTCTACCGTGGGATTGGCCTCAAGCGCGCGTTCCACAGCCTGCGACATCGTGAACGACGCCCCCAGCGCAACCCCCGCCTGCATTCCCAGAATCACGCAGGCCAGCATCATCAACCGTTTCATCCGGCAGCTCCTTGTTAGATATCGGATTCACGAACGGCGGCCGTTTTTCCTTCGGAAAAGAGACGTCCCCCGCAAGCGCCTTCCGCCAGCTCGCCCGCGCGTCCGGCGGCCGTTCGTCAGGAAGACGGAATTTTCCCCTTTCAGGTCTGGAAAGGCAAGCCCCGCGACGCCGGAGGGCGTCGGGGCCGCTTCCGCCGCCCCGCCCTTCCGGCCCCGCCCCTGATCAGCGGGAACCGGCCCTGCGCTTCCTGATCCATTCGGCCGCGAAGCGCAGGGGGCGCGTCACAAGCCAGGAACGGGAGCGGAGAATCCTGTCGTACGCTTCCTCAACCCTGGCCTTTTCGCAGCGCAGGGCGTCGATTTCCCGCTGATGCGCCGCGTCGCGTTCGCACATTTCGTCTCTTGCGGCCCGCAGCTCCTCGGCGCGCTGCTCAAGCCGGGCGTTGCAGTCGTCAATGACGGCCTGCCGCGCCTCGCTCTCCGCCTGGCAGGCGTTGATTTGCTCCTGTCGTTCCTCCGCCAGCCTTTCAAGAGCGTGCGCGCGGCGCTGCAATTCCTGCCGTTCGGCCACGGCCCGCACAAAGGCGGCGACGGCCTCAAAGCCTTCGGGCCTGTCGAAAAGGGCGCGCAGAAAGGGATGCTCCAGCTCCGGTCCCCCGGGCTTTCGCCATACCCCCAGCCCGTGCGAATGCCGGAAGCAGCAGCTTTCCGGGGTCAGGGATTCAATTTCATCCCAGAGTTTCCACACGCCGAAATCGTCGTGCTGTTCAACGACGTCATGAAAGAGCACGATGCCGCCGGGTCTGACCTTCGGCAGCCAGGTATCAAAATCATGGCGCACGGCTTCATACGTATGAAGGCCGTCGATATGCAGGATATCGACGCTCCCGTCCTCGAACCGATCCACGGCCTCGTCGAAGGTCATTCGCAGAAGACGGGCGAACTCGGCATAATTCCTTTCGGTATGCCTTTCGACGGCGGCGAAGACTTCTTCGCCGTAATATCCGGCGTGATGCTCCCCTTTCCAGGTATCGACGGCACAGCAGCTCGTATGGAGCCATGCCTGCCGCACCGCGTTGCAGAAAGAGAAGAAGGAAACGCCCGTATAGGCGCCAAGCTCGACCAGAAGCTCGGGACGATACGCCCTTACCAGCATGTCGGCAAAGGCCATGTGACCGACCCAGGGCAAGGATTCCGGGCGCTCGAAATCATGGGGCCCCGTATAGGAATAATCGACATATCGAGACATGAATTGCAGAAGCGCGTCGCTATGTTGCATGACTCGTCATCCTTGTGGAGTTGCGGCAGCGGGCTGCCGTGGTGAACATGCCAGAGAGAAGGCGCGTCAGGACGCAATCTTGAAACGCTTTCTCAACCTCATTCCCGGCGCCTCGACGCGGGCGTAAAGCCAGTCGGCAATACGAAAGCACGCATAGACGCAGCACGGCATCAGCAACAGAAGATAGACGCTCCCGACGAGCGGATTTTCCGGCGCCGTGCGCTTGTAGAACCAGACGAAAATCTGAATCAGGGGAAAGTGCACAAGATAGAGAGAATAGGATATGCGCGCCGTATAGACGAAAAATTCAAACGCGCGCCGCACCGGCTCGCGCGGAAACATTTCCCACGATATTCTGGCGCAGAACGGCAGCACGGCGGCCGCCAGAAAACCTGAAGCCGTAAAGTCGATCAGCGCATGCAGGGTCTTGCGTCCTTCCCCGGGAAGGTTTCGAATAAAATAATCGCCCTGCTGCCATTCGACAAGCGCGACAAGGGCAATCAGGGCCGCGACAAGGAAGGCGCCCGACTCCAGCTTCCTGTACAGCGCGCCGCAGGCATCTTTCAGGCATGCGATCATCAGACCGTAGAGAAGCGCGTCCATCCGCAGATGCACCTGCTTGCGCAGCTCGTCGTCCATATGCAGCCCGGGATGCAGCCAGGCCGTCAGCCCCCGCGCCGCCGTCTCCAGGGCAATGACGACCAGGCAGAAGAAGATGATATTGACGGAGGTCTTTTCAAAAACCCGTATCCTGAACCGGAAAAGCCAGATGAACGCCGGCAGCAGGATGTAGGACGCGACTTCGACGGAAAGGGTCCAGGCGACGCCTATGAAGTAGAGGCTGTCCGCATAGCACTGGATAAACAGCAGATAGGCGTAATGAAACGTCCAGTCCCCGAGGAAGACAAAGCCGACGACGCTGGTCGCGGCAAAGACGACGTAGTAGCAGGGAAGGATTCTTGTGGCCCGATCGACGCCGTAATTATACAGCGAAACGCGGTTGAACTCCCTGTAATGCAGCAAGGGCCCGCCAATAAGATAGCCGCTCATGGCAAAGAAGCATTCCAGCAGGAAATTGCCGACATAGACGACCCGCCATGTCAGGCCGGGTATCTGGAGGGGAAGCTCCTGCGGCACAAACAGCAGCACGTGCGCGATCACCACCACCAGCGTGCCGACGCCGCGCAGGATATCAAAACCTATGGTTCTTTCTCGTTGTTTCGGGGCAGAATTCATTCCTGTTTCCGCGCGGCGGCCCGGAACGGGCCGCGCCTCGTCTTCCCGTCGGGAGCGGAGCGACGTTGAGAGTTTGCCCGGCGTGCGGGACGGGGGAACCGGGAGCCGGAGCTCCGAAAGCGGGCGGCCCCGGAAAAGGCTCCAGGTTCAGGACTCGTTACGTTTTTTTGAGGGGGAAGAACGATATTTAGTGTTAACGGGCCCTAGCGCGCGGCGCGGCGCTCCAGCGTCGCAAGCAAGGCGTCGCCGGCGTCGTAAAGCGCCAGCATGTCGCCGTGCAAGCGCCAGCCGCGCGCCGCGTCAACAAGCGCGAGCAGCGCCTCCTCGCCAAGAGAGCGCAGCATGGCGCGATCGTCTTCAGATGGGAGCAGGCGCAGCCGCCCGCCGGAGACGTTCAACGGAATGGACAGATACAGTCCCCGCCCCGCAAGGTCAAGCCGCCCGGCGAGTTCGGCCGCCCCTTCTTCCGGGCCGGCCCCCTCCCCGGAAGCAGGGGCGGCGTCAAGAGCAAAGGACGCCGTCAGCAGCGCGCCGTCGGGCAGTTCCAGCAACCAGGGGGCGCCGGCGGCCGCCGTCGCCGGCGCCTGCGGGGGATCGTTCAGACCGGAAGGCAGCCGCGCGCTGACGGCCCGGACCTTTTCCATGACGAGATCGCGCCCGGAAAGGCGGGCGTCCAGTTCAAGGAAGAGCGGCAGCGGACGCCCGCGCAGCTCTTCCGGCAGCGGCCCGCGCAGGGGAAAGGCAAGCCCGGAGGCGCTTTCGTCAAAAACGGGCCCGTCGGAAGACTGCCTCAAGGCGCCCATGAGGCGCAACGGGGCGCCGTCGTCTTCCGCCGGGCGAAAGACGACGGAAAGGGAGCCGTTCTGTCCGGGCAGGGGCATGTCCGCATAAAGCGCCGCGGCCGCGCCGACATTGAGCGGCCGGGAAAGGCCGTAGCGATTCCAGAGCCGGAGCAGAGCGCCGCCGCGCAGCTGAAACCACAGGCCGCTGGAGCCGCGCCGCAGGGGCGGATTTTTCCGGTAGGCGAAACTTTCGGAAAGTTCAAAGAAGTTGCGCGGCAGAAGCCGGAGAACGGCGGCGTAATGCAGATCCCCGACGTCCAGCCGCGCGGCGAAGCACTGCCCCGGTCGCAGGCGCTCAAAGCGGGGAGCGCCCGCGACCGGGGAGGAAAGAAGGACGACCGCCGTCAGGCAAAGACACAGCAACGCCGGAAGCGGTCGCCACAGGCGAGAGAGATCATTCACGCAGGGCGCGATCCCAGTTCTTGATAAGCGGTTCCAGAATATAATACATCACGGTGCGCTTCTTTGTCGTGATGAAGACCGTGGCGGGCATGCCGGGCGAGAGATACAGATTGGCTTCCTTGAGCGGTTCCGGATCTATGACCACATGGCAGAGGTAATAGGGAGTGGAGCCGGAAGAGGTCTTGTCTTCGAGGCGGTCCGCCGAAATGTAGACGACCTTTGCCGGCATGTGGGGAATGATGCGGGTATCGAAGGCGTCGAGCTGCACAAGAGCATCCTGTCCCACATAGACTTCGGTAATCTTGTTGATGGGTACGTGCGTTTCCACAATCAGCGGCGTGTCGTGGGGCACGATATCCATCAGGGGGTCTCCGGCGCGAACCACGCCGCCGCGCGAATGCACCTTGAGATCCACGACCTTGCCGCTGACGGGCGCGGTTACCTGGAGGCGCTGCTGGGCGTCGCGCAGGGGGCGGAGACGTTCGCGAATCTGAATGATTTCGTTTTCAAGATCGCCCGCGCTCTTTGTGGCCTCCTCAACGAAGCGGTTGCGCGTGTCGGCGATGCGGAGACGCAGCTCGTCGCTGCGCTGCTTTGTTTCGGCGATGGTCTGCCGCAGGCGGCCCCGCTCGCCCTTGTGGGTGGCAAGGTTGCGTTCCAGTTCAAGAATCTGCGACTTTTCCAGATAGCGTTCTTTGTAAAGCTGGCGCTTGGCGGCAAGTTCCTCTTCAAGGGTCCGCACGATGGTGCTTTCCGCCTTCAGCTGATCCTCAAAACCGTTGATCTGGGCCGCAAGCTGGGCAAGCTGGCTTTCCAGCAGGGAGATCTGTCCGCGCAGCGCCTCCTTGCGCGCCTGGAAAATCTTTTCCTCGTTACGGAGCACGTCGAGGCTGTTCACGCGCTCGGCAAGGTCCGTCAGTTCCGGCGACCACTGAAGCTCCTCGCCGAATTCCTTTTCAACGCGCGCGCGCATGAGCGCGGCGCCCTTGGCGACCAGCTCCTTGCGGAGCATGCTTTCCGAGGCGTCCACCTGTACGGAGGTCAGCTCAATGAGCACCTGCCCTTCCTTTACCTCGTCGCCTTCCTTCACAAGGATGGATTCGACAATGCCGCCTTCGAGGTGCTGGACGGTCTTGCGTTCCGTTTCAACCTTGATGGTGCCGGGCCCGACCACGGCCCCGCTGATTTCGCCAAAAAAGGCCCAGACGCCGAGCACGCCAAAGAAAAGAAAGAGAATGGTCAGGCCCTGCCGCACGATACGGCGGGGGTCTTCGATGGGGCCGCCGGGCGCGGAGGAGGTCTTGCCGTCGTCCGGCGCGGCGCCGGGCAGCAGCATTTTCAGGGGGCGGATACGGGCGAGCACGCGGGCGGTCGTATCCACCAGCGGGCCGTCTTCCTCCCGGGCGGGAGCGCCCTTGTCGTGCTGATCGCCGGGAATGGGCAGATCGTCGGGCTTTTTGGGCATATTTGTATTCTTGTCGGCCATTTACTTTTTCTCTCCTTTCTGCAGGGCGGCCTGCTGGCGGCGGGCCAGCTCCTCGCGCTGCAGGCGGGCCTGTTCGGCCTGTTCCTGCTGCTGGCGGCGCATTTCCGCCAGTTTGTCCAGTACGGCCTGACGCGGGCCGGACAGGGCGATCTGTCCGTCCTGCATATAGATGATATTGTCCACGATGGAGAGGATGCTGGGCTTGTGCGTCACCAGCACAACGGTGCTGCCGATCTGCTTCAGGTTCAGGATGGCCTGCGCCAGATGGCGTTCGCCGTCCTCGTCAAGATTGGAGTTGGGTTCGTCCAGAACGACGAGCTTGGGCATGCCGTACAGGGCGCGGGCAAGGCCGATCCGCTGGCGCTGGCCGCCGGAAAGGGCGCTACCGTGCTGGCCGATCTGGGTGTCGTAGCCCTTGGGCAGCTGCAGGATCATTTCATGGACGCCCGCCATCTGGGCGGCGGTAATGACCTTCTGACTCTCCACATCGCCCATCCGGGCGATATTTTCCGCAACGGTTCCCGCAAACAGCTCCACATCCTGCGGCAGGAAGCCCACGTAGGGGCCGAGCTTTTCCGAATCCCAGGTACGGATATCGGCGCCGTCGATACGGACCTTTCCCGAGGTGGCCTGCCAGATATTGAGCAGCAGCTTGCAGAGGGTGGACTTGCCCGCGGCGCTGGGGCCGATGACGGCGACCGACTGTCCGGCGGGCAGCCGGAAGGAAATGCCCTTGATCAAGGGACGGCCGTTGACGGCCAGATAGAGATTTTCCGTCGAGAGTTCGCCGCGCGGGGGCGGCAGTTCCATCTGCGGCATGGACGGCGGATTGTCCAGCAGCTTTTTCAGGCTGTTGTAGGAGGCGCGCGCCTCCAGCGACTGCTTGTAGGTGGCCATGGCCTGATCGATGGGCGACAGGGCGCGGCCCATGACGATGGAGGCGGCGATCATGACGCCCGCCGTGCTTTCGTGCATGACCGTCAGATAGGCGCCCACGGCGTAGATAAGCACCTGCAGGCCCACGCGCAAGGATTTGCTGACCGAGCGCAGCAGGCCCGCGCTATGACTGGCGCGCGTCTGCAACGTGATGATATCGTCGTTGATCTTGCGCCAGCGGGAGGTCACGTTGCCCACCATGCCCATGGACTGAACAATAGGAGCGTTACGCAGGGCCGCGCCGGTAAACTCCGACGACAGGCTGTTCAGCCTGGTGGCGTTTTCCAGCCGCGTCTTGGTCAGCCGTTCCGTCATCACGCCCAGCACGAAGACCATCAGGCCGCCGCCGATGGCGACCAGCGCCAGCGCCGGATGCAGAATATAGATCAGGGCGAAGTAGATGGGCATCCACGGGAAGTCGCAGAAGGCGAACACCGCGCTGCCGCCGAGAAAGTTACGAAGGGTCTGCACGTCGCGCAGCGTGCCCTGTTGCGGCGGGCTGCCGGCCGTGGCGGCGGCCATGTTCCGCAGATTGAGGTCCAGAACCTTGTCGCCGAGGGCGGCGTCGAAGGCGATGCCCGCCCGAATCAGCAGGCGCGAGCGTATCCACTCCAGCAGCGCCAGCACAATCAGACAGATAACGGCGGCCAGCGTGATCACGGCCAGCGTGGAGAGGTTATAGCTCGTCAGAACCTTGTCGTACACCTGCAGCATGTAGATGGAAAAGGTGAGCTGCAGGATATTCACGAACATGCTGAAGAAGAAGGCATAGCCGAAATAATACCGGCAGGATCTGAGAAATTCTTGCATGTGACGTCCGGGAAAGAGGTGAAGCGGAAGCCCCTTCGCAAGGCGCACGTGATAAAAGAACGCTTATGGGCTTCGGCGATCCGGGGCAAATATAAGCACCTCTGTTGAGCTTGTCCAGAGCTTTGGTTTTTTATGTCTATAAATATGAGTATAACATCTTGTTACAAAGTCGCTTCCCGCGCGCTTTCCGCATCCGGCCCGCGCGGCAGGGGGACGAGGGGCGGCGCCCCTCTCCCCCCTGCACCCCCCTCGCCCCGCGAGGCCTTCGCCTCAAAGAACATGACCTCCCGCCAGCAAACCCGGACCAAACAACGCCCTCCCCTCGTCCGCAGTTCGACTATCTTGGGTTCAAGCCCTAACGGCTTTCAACATACCACGCTGCCCGGTGCAGCTTACTCATCTTTGGGAGGATTTATGTCCGCACCTGCATGGTTTGACGAAAAAACCTAT
>CALUWU010000037.1 GCA_944324555.1 uncultured Desulfovibrio sp. | reverse complement strand
CTCGCGTTCATGCTGGGCGACGACGCTGGAAGCCAGGCTGGGCACGGGAACGTCCTTGCGCTCCTCGGTGGAAAGATCGGGCAGCGGCGGCGCGACCGGAGCCGGCGCCGCGGTTGCGGGAGCGCGGCTTTCCTGCCGGTCCGGCTCGTTCAGCGGCGGCGTCTGCGGCAGGGGCGGCAAGGTTACCGGCGCCATTTCCTGTTCTCCGCCAAAGGAGAACGAGGGCGGCGCGGCGGGCGCGTCGGGCAGCGGAGACACAGGCGCGGGCGAGGGCGTCAGGCTGGGAGCGGGCGAGGGCTTCGGCGCGGGCAGGGACGCCATGAGATCGTTTTCGACGGGATCGCCCGGCAGCTGCGCGCTGCCGAGCCGTTGCGAAAGCGGTTCCGAGGGCGTTTCCACAGGCGTCGGCGCGGGGTCGGGTTTGCGTCCCAGTTTTTCGTTGAGCATGATCAGCGCCATGCCCAGCACGCAAACGGCCACGATAAGGCCCATGATGATCTTGTTCATTGGTGAAGACTCCTGACGCGCGCGGCGGCATCAGCGGGTTTTACGGTTGCGCTGCTTTTCCCGGATAATATGGTCGCGCAGCAAGCGATAAACGGGTTCGTTGGCGTCGATCTGCATGGCCTGCGCCAGAAGTTGTTCCGCTTCGTCGTATTTCTGGAGATCGCACAGGATTCGGGCCGTGTTGAACAGCGCGTGATCGTCGTTGGGCGCGAGCTTGACGACGCGGCGGCTGAAGCGGAGCGCCGTGTCGGCCTGGGCCTGCTTGCGCAGCTGCACGCCGAAATCGCGGAACATGTGCCGGTGTTCCGGCATGATGCCTTCCTTCGAGGCCGCCATCTGCTCCAGCGCGGTCAGGGCCGCGTGGCGTTCCTTGGGGCGCTTGAGCCGCAGGAGCGTCTTGCGGAATGTTTCGCGCATGGAGGTTTCCACCTGCTTTGCCTTGCGCGCCAGTTCCAGCCGGCGAAATTCCGCGTCGTCGTCCTGCGGCGCGGCGTCGGCCGGGGGCGAAGGCATGCGCGGCGCCTGCGGCTCTCCCCCGCCTGCGGGGCCGTCGAGGAAGGGCAATTCCGTCTTGTCCTGAAATTTCGCAATATTGATGAAGGAATTTTCTCCTTCCTGCGGCATGACCGGCTGGGGCGCGGGCGGCGCTTCCGGGACGAAGTTCTGGAGCAGCACGTCGCGCGCGACGCGCTCCGGCACGCCGACGGGACGGCGCGCGCTGTCGATGCGCTGCACGATATAGTCGCCGGAATCCGTCTGCCAGACGAAATAGAGGGCCTTGGAAACTCCCTGCAACTTGTTCCGCAGGGAGTAGACGCCGATGTACTGAGGAGATTGCATGGGGGAACTCTACATGATTTGCAGTGAATGGCAAGGCGTCAGCGCGCGAACATCGCTTTACGGAGCCCCGTCTTTGGGGTAGCCTGCGCCCTATGCATGAAATGTCCCTTGCCCAGAATATTCTCGACATTGCGCGGCAGGAGCTGGCCGAACGCGGTTGCACGCGCCTGACAGGCGTGCGCCTGCGTTGCGGGGCTCTGGCCGGAGTGGAAGTTTCCTCCTTGCGTTTCGGTTTTGAGGTTCTCTTGCAGGGCACCCCCGACGAGGCTGCCCGCCTTGAAATCGAGGAAACGCCGTTGCGGCTGCGCTGCGGCGCGTGCGGCGCGGAGTTCGGCGGCGAGGGCCGTCTGGCCCTGTGGGAACCCTGTCCGCGCTGCGGCGAGCAGCTGGGGCACGAAGTCCTGCAGGGAAAAGAGCTGCATATAGTTGCCGTGGAAGGCGTCTAATCTTACAGAAGAGGTGTCCCTCATGCAAATCCCTGTTGTGCGGAATGTGCTCGAAGCCAATGAAAAGATGGCGGCGCAGGTGCGCGAACGCCTGCGCGGCGTTCTGACCCTGAATCTTATTTCCTCCCCCGGAGCGGGCAAGACGTCCCTTCTGGAGCGCACGCTGCGCGATCTGTCCGGCGAATTTCGCATGGCCGTCATCGAAGGCGATCTGCAAACCGACAACGACGCCCGCCGCGTGGCGGCCACCGGCGCCCAGGCCGTGCAAATCAATACCGACGGCGGCTGCCACCTTGACAGCAACATGGTCGCCACGGCGCTGGACGCCCTTGATCTTTCCCGCGTCGACATACTCTTTATAGAGAACGTCGGCAATCTTGTCTGCCCCGTGGAATTCGATTGCGGCGAAGACGCCAAGATAGCGATCCTCAGCGTGACGGAAGGCGACGACAAGCCCGAGAAATATCCGCTTCTCTTCAATCTTGCCGGGGCCATGATCCTGAACAAGATTGATCTTCTGCCGCATGTGGACTTCGACACGGCCCGCGCCCGCGCCTTTGCCACCCGTCTCAACAAGAATCTTGCCATATTCGAGCTTTCCTGCCGCAACGGCGAGGGGCTGGAAGGCTGGTACGACTGGCTGCGCCGCAAGCGCGCGGAAAAACCTCGCGGATAGGGCGTTTTCCCTTTCCTGCGGACCGGGGAGTTTTTCCCGGTCCGCTTTTTTAGCGCTCCATTTCCCGGCCGCGCGCGTCGGCGGCGAGAACGGCGTCGACCAGAAGACCGTTGAGGCCGGCGCGATCCAGCGCGTTGACGCCAGCGATGGTCAGGCCGCCGGGGGAGCAGACCTCGTCGCGCAGCTGCGGAAGGGGCGTGTTCTCCCGCGCGGCCATGAGCGCGGAGCCCTCAAAAAGGGCGGCCACCATTTCGCGCGACTGCGCCCAGGTGAATCCCAGCGTGGCGCCCGCCTGCACAAGCCCCTGCATCATGGCGAAGACGTAGGCCGGACCCGCCCCGATGAGGGCGGAAAAGGCCGTGAAGCGGGATTCCGGCAATTCCACGCAGACGCCCAGGGCGGCGAACATCGCCTGAACGTCGTCGCGCGCCTCCGGCGTCAGGGCCGGATCTTCCAGACAGAGGCCGAAGACGCCCTTTCCCACCTTGGCGGGCGTGTTGGGCATGCAGCGAACCACGGCGCAGGCGCCGCCGCAGCTTTCGCGCAGCGCGGCCATGCTTACCCCGGCCGCCACGGAGACGACGACGTGATCCGGCGTCAGGTACGGCGCCAGTTCCCGCAGGACGGCGTCCGTCTGATAGGGTTTGACGGCGATCACGATGTAGCGGCAGCTTTTTGCCACTTCCGCGCCGGACTGGCAGGGCCGGACGCCCAGCTCGATCAGCGGTTCAAGCCGCGCGGCCGTGCGGGTGGCGGCGGCCAGTCCCCAGCCTTCCCAGAGCGCCCCGCGGCGGGCGAGACCGGCCATGATGGCGCCGCCCATGTTGCCGCAGCCTATGCAGCCTATTCTTTTTTCCATGATGATGCTCCTTGTCCGGTTACGGACGTCTGTGACCGCGGGCGCTGCCGCCTCGCGTTTCGCCTTTTTCAACGGCAGAACGCTCTAGCGCCGGACGGCGTCGGGCAGGCCCGCGCCGGAAAGCTGCCAGATATGCCGCCGCAGCGAAACGACGGCCACGCCTTCAAGATTGTCCCAGAGGCGCAGGGCCGCGATGGTTTCGGGATAGGGATGCCCTATGGCTATGGCCGAACCGTACTGCCGGGCCTTGCTGGCCGCAAGCGTAAGATTGGCGAGAATGGTCGGAACCCGGCGCGTATTGTCCAGAAAGACCGAGCGCGCCGCGCTGACGATGCCCGCCTGACGGCAGCGGACGAAAAGGCGCGACTGCGGATGCGTCATGCTGTCGAGAATGAAATAGCCCTGGCCGCCCATGATGCGGGCGATGTCCCTGCAAATTCTGTCGTTGCTGGTAAGGGCCGATCCCATATGATTGTTGAAGCCAATGGCCGACGGCAGGGTCGCCAGCGAGCGGGCGAGAATGCGGCGCAGGGTCGCCTCGTCCATGTTCTCGCGCAGGGCGTTCGGGCCGGGATCGGGTTTTTTCTGCTTGTCGCTCCGCGCTTCCATGGGAATATGGGCGAGCACGTCCAGCCCCATTTCCTCGGCCAGGCGCACGGTGGCGTCCCGGCGGGGCGCGTGGGGCCAGACGGCGAAAGTCACGGGGTAGGGCAGGGCGGCGAGCTGTTCGGCGGCTTCCAGCTTCTGCCCCATGTCGTCAATCACAATGACAAGGGACGGTTGCGGCTGGGGACGGGACAGGTCCGACAGCGAGCGTTCCCGCCCGGGAAAGCGCATTTCGACCAGCACGGCGTCGCCGCTGCGGAGTTCCAGCGCGCCGTCGTCGCGCCACTCCAGATAGGGAAGCAGTTCCTGAGGAAAGAGCGGGCTGCCGTTTGCGTTGAGGGCGCGTCGTCCTTCGCGGCCAAGGCGCTGCCGCAGCGCGACGGCAAAGCGCAGGGGCGCGCCCGCGCCCTTTCCCGCGCAGATATAGCGGGGCAGGCGGGTCGCCGGGTCTTCCTGTCGTACGCAGGCGAAGTTCGCTCCCGGCATTCCCGCGTCGGCGCTGGCGCGCAGATGGGGATAAAGAAAATTCAGGACGGCTCGTTCATTTTGCACAAAGTGGCGTTCGGCTTCGGTGTAGACCCCGGCCGCGCCCTGCGGCGGCGGGATCGCTCCCGGCGAACGCACCGCCGGGCCGAGACTGCGCGGGGCGATCCGAAACGGTTCTTCCCCCGCGAGAAAGCCGGGGATTTCCCTGGGCGCGAAGGGCAGGCAGAGAGCGAGCGCGGCGCTCGTCCAGAGCAGGCCGCCGAGCAGCAGGCGCGTCGAGGCCGGAAGGCGGCGGCCGCCCGTGTCGGAAGAGGCCGGCGACGCGGCCGCGTCGTCCGAAAGAGAAAGCTGGGAAACGTCGTCCTTCATGC
>CALUWU010000036.1 GCA_944324555.1 uncultured Desulfovibrio sp. | reverse complement strand
GCTTGCGCAGCGCCAATATCGCCACTGTGGGCGAGCTGGTGCAGCGTTCCGAAAACGACATGCTGAAGACCAAGAACTTCGGCCGCAAGTCGCTTGATGAAATCAAGGGCGTGCTGCTCGACATGGGTCGTGATTTCGGCATGAAGGTTGACGGCTTCGAGAAGAAATATCAGGAATGGAAAAGGAAGCAGCAAAATGAGGCATAGCAATTCCGGCAGAAAACTCTCGCGCACGCCTTCGCATCGCAAGGCCCTGTTGCATAATCTTGCCAAGGCTCTGCTGCAGCACGGGCGCATTCGCACCACCGAAATGAAGGCCAAGGAATTGCGCGGCGTTGTGGAGCCCCTGATCTCCCTTGCCAAGCGCAACGACCTGCACGCCCGCCGTCAGGCTTACCGCGTGCTGTGCGATCACGCGCTGGTGAAGCGCCTGTTCGACGAGATCGGCCCCCTGTTCGGCGGCGTGCCGGGCGGTTATACCCGTATTCTGAAGCTCGCCATGCCCCGCAAGGGCGACAACGCCCCCATGGCGATCATTGAACTCACGCATCAGCCCGAAGCCAAGGCTCCCGCGGCCGAAGCTCCGGCGACGACGGAAGCTCCTGCCGAAAAGGCGGAATAGCTTTCCCTGCCATGAATGAAAAAGGGGCCTTTGCGGCCCCTTTTTTTGAAGGTCATCGCGAGGGGGAAGAGGTTTTTCCCGGGGAGACGAAACCGCCGCGCCGCTTTCGTATCCGTGGGAAAACTCTCTTCCCCCTGTTTTTTGCCCGTTGCCGTCCGACCTCGAAGAGAGGCGACGCGGGCGCCGGAAACCTCCGGCTGCGCGTTTCAAACTGAAAATGCTCCAGGGTCTGTTAACAATATCCCTAAGTTGTTCGGGGGGAAGGGAAACCCCTCAGCGCTGCTGTCGATGCCCGTAGCTTCCTTCGTCGCAACGGGCACGGCCTGCGGCCGCCATCCGGTCGCTGCCGGCGCGAGAGGGCCAGCCTTTCCTGCGGAAAGGCGTTCCCGTAGTTCTTCCCCCCAGGCCCCCATCCCTTCCCCAGCGCGCTTTTTCAGAGGGGCACGGGAGTGGCAAGCATTTGCAGCCAATCTCTATTTTATTGAAGTAGCTTAAAATTTTCGTTAACAGGCCCTCGAGCTTTTCAAATTGAAACGCTTTGCCTTTCAAACCATACGGTTGTCGTTTCGCGAAAAAACACGTTTTTTCCGCCCGATTTGGGCCGGGCGGCGGCGCCTCGCGTTTCGCCTTTTTCAAAGGCAAAACGCTCTAAAGTCTCCCATGCTTCCGGGGGACGGGGGCGGCAGGGAAGGCGCCGGCGCCTCCGAAACGCTCCATCCTCCTGAATAACGCGCGTTGGGGGAAGGATGGGGGGTCCGGGGGGAAGGAAACACCCTTGCGCGCCAGCCAAGGGGGTTTCCTTCCCCCCGGCAAGCAACCAACCCGCGCGCCAGCCGGGAACGCTCTCCCCCCGGCAAACCGTATGACGCGCTCCGCCCTAACCGCCGACAATATGATGATAGGCTGACATGGCGGCAAGGGCGCCGTCGCCTGCGGCGGTCACGACCTGCCGCAGGGGCGTGTCGCGCACGTCTCCGGCGGCGAAGATGCCCGGTATGGAGGTCTGAAGGCGGCGATCGGTTTCAATCCAGCCGCCGTCGACGCGGCGGCACAGGTCGCCCAGAAAATCGAGCTGCGGCACGGTGCCGACAAAGACGAACACGCCCGCGAGCGGGATGTCGGAGGTTTCGCCGGTCTTGACGTTACGGACGGTGATGCCCTCCACGAGGTCCTTGCCGTTGATGCTTTCCACCACGGAATCCCAGACGGGAACGATTTTCGGGTTGGAAAGGGCGCGCTCGCTGGGCACGCGGTCGGCGCGGAATTCGTTGCGGCGATGCACGATATAGACTTTCGAGGCAAAGCGCGTCAGGTAGCAGGCTTCCTCGACGGCGGTGTTGCCGCCGCCGATGACGGCCACTTCCTCGTCGGTGAAGAAAGCGCCGTCGCAGACCGCGCAATAGCTCACGCCCGCGCCGGTCAGCGCGGCCTCTCCGGGGCAGCCCAGACGCCGGAAGGCCGCGCCCGTGGCGATGATCACGGCTTTCGCGCCAATGTCGCCCGCGCTGGTATGCACGACGTGCGTCCCGTCGCCGGGGGTGATGCCCGTCACTTCGGCGCGGCGGAATTCGCAGCCCAGATGCTCGGCGTGATCATGAAAGGTCTTGCCGATATCCGTCCCGGAAATCATGGTCTGCCCCGGCCAGTTTTCCACCTCGCTGGTGATGAGAATCTGCCCGCCGAACGAGCCCTTTTCCAGCACCACCAGATCAAGACCGGCGCGCTTGCCGTAAATAGCGGCGGTCAGACCGGCGGGGCCGCCGCCGATGATCACAAGTTCCTTCTGTTCCATATATCGAACCCTTCTCTTTCCGAAATTCAGGCAAACCGCCCTCCCCCGCGACGCCGGAAGACGGCCGAGCGGGGAAGGCGGCGGGGGGACGCCGCGCCGCCTTCTCCGAGACAGGACGCGCCCGAGGAGGCCGGGGGAGGGAAAACGCCCTAGAACACCGTCTGTTCGTCGACGTTGGTCGAAAGGGCCGCGAGGGCCTTTTCCACCAGCTTGCGCCGGAGCGCCTTTTCCTCGGCGGCGTCAAGGGTGGGATCGCCCAGCGGGTGCGGAATGGCGACCGTGGGGATGATGCGGTTCGCGCCCACGCTCTGGGAAATGGGCACGATGGACGCCATATGCACGACCGGCATGTCGCCCGCGTCTTCAATGGCCTTGGCAAGCGTTGCGCCGCAACGCGTGCAGGTGCCTCAGGTGGATGTGAGGATGACGGCCTGCACGTTGGCGGCCCGCAGCTTTTCGCCGATTTCCCTGCCCCACTTGCGGGCGTTGCTCACGGCCGTGCCGTTGCCGACGGTGGCGTAGTAAAGGTGATGCAGCTTGCCGATGCGGCCTTCCTTTTCCAGATCGCGCAGCACGTCCACGGGCAGCACGCGGTCGGGGTCCTGATTGGCGTAGGTCTGATCGTAGCCGCCGTGGGCGGTCTGATAGGCGCCGGCCTGAAGGTCGTTGACGCCGCTGATGTCGTATTCGCCATAGTTGCGGGCGCTGGAGGCGGCGATATGATCGGGGTTGCCCTGCGGCACGATGCCGCCGGAGGTGACCAGGGCGATGGTGGCGCGGGTCATGTCTTCCACGCCGGGACGCGGGGTCACGCGGTCAAAGACGGGCATCTTGTACTCGGTGACGAAGGGTTCGCCGCGCAGCTTCTTGAGCAGCATGTCCACGGCGCGTTCGGCGCCGATCTTTTCATAGAAGGTATTCACGCGCACGCCGCGCTCAATATAGCCCTCGCTCTCGGGGCTGCCGAGCTTTTCGCCGCGCAGCAGCTTGCCCATGAGGGCGGCCATGGGCGGCAGGGCCGCGCCCATGCCGCGCGCGTTGTCGCTGGTGGGCACGATGTAGGCGGCGGCCTTGTAGAGTTCCACGCCGGGGTTTTCGGGATACATGGCCGCGAGGGCGGTAAAGCCGGCCTGGGCGGCGGCCGAGCAGGCGAAGCCGCAGGCCATGCCGTAGCGGCCGGCGTTGAAGGCGGGGCCGGCGATCAGGCCCTGCGCGTCATGCTTGCGGAGCGTCTCGACGATGAACGCGCCCACTTCTTCCTGATGGGAGACGCAGTAGTTGTCGCCGCAGACGATGGTCGCGACAATTTCCACCTCGGAGCCAAGGAGCTTGGCAAGACCGAGGCCGGGGCCGGCGACGCCCTCGCGGATTTCCGGGGGCAGATCGGCCTTCTCCTCGCCGCCCACGCCGCCGAAGAACTGATTTATATAATGAACGATGCGATAGCTCATGCTGGTTCTCCCCGAAATTAGATGGTGTAGGCGCCGAGACGATTGAAGCCCAGTTCGTTGGTGGCGGCCATGATGGCCTGAAGCTCCACTTCCAGCGAGCCGTCGGGCTTGAGCGAACCGAAGAAGCCGCCGGCGATGACGTCGGCCTGGGCGATATCGCCAATGACCTTGTCCATGGGCGGCAGGATGATGGTCGCGTTGGCGTTGCCGCCGGTGACGCAGGCGTCGCCTTCCACGCAGGAGTCGGCGAGGGACTGGCTTGCGCCGTTGGCGCCGGCGAACTCGTCCGTTACCAGCACGGTGCGGATGCCAGCCTTTTCAGCCTTCACGCAGTTGAGGACGAGGTCCGCGTCGGGATTGCCGAACCCTTCTTCGGAGATGACCGCGGCGTCCACGCCGAGCATGGAGGCCAGCTTGACGGCGTAGGAGGAGGAACGCTGCTTGTCGGCGAGGGTCACGTTCTCATTGGTGATGATCACGCCCGCGAAGTTCAGTTCCTTGCCGTGCCGCCTGTAGAGTTCGCGGATGATGGGGTTGTTCAGATGAACGTAGGTATTGTTCTTGTCGCAGGCCGACACGCAGTTGCCGGACACGATGGCGCCGTCCATGATTTCCGTGGGGGAAATGAGGGTGGGCAGGATGCGCTTGGCGTCCACGCCGTAGACCCAGGTGTCGTGCAGCAGGCCCTGGGATTGCAGCATGTAGATATAGGCGACCTTCGGCAGATCGCCGCAGGCGGCGAGGCCTTCGCGCAGGGAGGGAGCTTCGTAGCATTCCACGCTGTCGGCCGGGCGGCCCTTGCAGTGCGAGGCCAGATAATGGGCGGCCTTGAGGCCGGCGATACGGCAGGCGTGTTCGGCTTCGTGGAGCTTCACGTCGTCGCGCGGGCGCAGGACGACGGCAAGGTTGCAGGTGCGCGAAAAGGGCGTGTAGTCCGCGCCGGGGCCGGACATGTCCACGATGCCTTCCTGCGCGGCCACGAGGCGGCCGGTCGTCAGGACGCACATGCCTTCAAGCACGAGGGTCTTGCCTTCGCCGACGGTTTCCACCGGTCCGATGAAGCCGGGGAAGACCTCGCCGGGGCCTTCCAGCTTGCAGCGGGGCTCGATGGCGTCCTTGACGGGCATGATGCGGACGCTGTCGCCGGGGTGGGCGATATCCAGCGTCACGTCCGCCAGGTGGGAGTCTTCCAGCAGCAGGGCGCGCAGTTCCTCGGCGTTGACGACGAGGCAGCTTCCGTCAAGACCGGTGGACGGTCCGAAACGAAGTTGCGAGACGCGTATCTTGTGCAGTTCAAGCTTCACGACCAGCCTCCTTGCACGGCTCCGTGCCGTGCGTGCGATGAGTGATGCATTCCGTTGCGGGCCGGATGTCGTACGTTTCCAGCGTATGCCGCAACAATTCGAGATCCAGAAGGGAACAGGACTGGCGCAGGGCCGGCGGAACGTCCGCCGGACGCGGGCCGGGGGCGGCGGCGTAGACGGCCGCCGCTTCTTCCACAAGACGCAGGGAATCGCCGTCCACGTCGGGGCGAGCCGGGACGCGGTCGGACGATGCGAGCAGAAGGGAGCGGTAGGGCTGCTGGCGCGGACGGAAATTACCGTAGAGCGGATGGTGCAGCAGACGCCAGCCAAGATGGACGAGATCGCGCCCGGCGGTCAGAACATGAACCGCCGCCGCGTCGGAAAGGAAGCAGGAAAAGGAGGAAGACAGGGAGGTCCGCACGCCGTGCGGACGCAGCTCCGACCAGGGGAGTCAGTTGTTCCCCGGCGCAAAGAGCCGCATACGTGGATTGTTGGTCAGCAGGATAAACGCCATGATCGGCCCCCGTGCTGTTTGCATCTGTCATCGGCAGGGGCCAATTTCAGAGTGCGTCCGACCATGTTCCCTTGTGCCTGAGAGATTCGGTTTCCCTTTCCCCTTCGGCGGCGCCGGCGGCGCGCTCTCACATGGTCGTCATCCGCGTGTCTCTTTTTTGAGAAGATGCCTTTTTGTGATTTTTTTGTCAATACATTTTTCGCGGATTTCGGGCGATTTTTCGCGGACTGCGGCCTGCCGTTCCCAAGGCGGCGGTTTTATTGAAAAATAAAATATTTCAAAACATTTAAACTAATTATGACAATCAGCATTCTTTCGCCGCGCCGTCGCGACGACGATAACCCCGCTAAAAGCCTTAAAATATGTCTGATTTTGTGTCGACCTCCCACACAATAAAATATTTTTTTCACAATTAAAAATCCCCTCCCCTTCCGGCCGCCGGACGCTCCCGCAAGAGCGCCCGGCCGTTGCCCAAGGAGAAACGCGCGGCGCGCCGCCCGGCCAAAATTGAGCGGAAAAACAGCGTTTTTTCCGCGAAACGACAGGCCGCATGGTTTGGAAGGCGCAGCGTTATCAAGAGCCGTCTTCCTGCGGGATAACATGCAAAAAAAATAAAATATCACTACATGTTATAAAAAAACGTCCATCTTTACTTGTCAGTCCATCATGCGCGGGTTTTGGGGAAGATGGGGGAGTTTGAGGGGGAGCCACGGGAACGCCTTTCCTCCGGAAAGGCTGGGCCCTTTTTGCCGCGAGCAGCGACCCGACGGGCAGCCGCAGGCCGTGCCCGTTAGGCGCCTTGGCACCTTACGGGCATCGACAGCAGAGCAAAGGGGTTTCTTCCCCCTCAAGAAAACCGCAATGAGTCCCGAGCCTCGCTACTTGCTCTCCAGCGGCTTGTACACGTCGAGGAAACGGGGCCAGCCGGGCACCAGCGGCCGCGCCGCGCTCAGATCACGCCCGCGAAGGCCGGGATAATCGGGAGCGTAGCGGTAGGCGCGATGGATCATGTTGGTCGCGCTCTTGTGCGGCAGCGCCTCCTCGGCGTCGCGGAAGAAGGGCTTGGGCTGCCCCTTCATGACGGGATTGACGAATTCCCAGACGACTTCCCCCGCCGGCGTCACTTCAAAGAGATGGCCCTGCTGGGTGGAGGTCACCAGCGTGTTGCCGTTGGGCAGGCGCTGGGCCGCGCCCTGCCGGTAGCTGTAAAAGCTGGAAGGATACTTCGCGGCGTACGACCAGACCTCCTTGCCCGTCTTCGGATCGATTTCGACGACGGCGGAACGGTTGCCCTCGGGCCGTTCGGAACCGTTGTCGAAGACCTGAATATGGCCGTTTTCCAGCATGGTGGCGTTATGCGAGCCAAAAATGCGCTGCGAGCCGTTGTCGTACCACGAGGGGCGCTCGCCCTTGCCGTGCGTGGAAGGATTGCCCCAGCGCCAGACGATCTTTCCGGTCTTGCGATCCACAAGATATATTTCACTGAGGTTGCGCGAATTGAGCAGCACCTGATCCGTGGCCGGAACATATTCCACCGTATTGAAATGGCTCCAGTCGAACGAGGCGTAATCGGCGCCCACCGGTTCGGGCAGGCGGTAATTGATATCCAGCTGATCCGGGCCGGGGCCGATGTGATCCCAGGCGTGCCATTCCCATACGGTCTTGCCGTCCCGATCCACCTCGCGCACGAAGTCGATCCAGAAATCCGAGGTCTTCTGGCCCTTGATGACGACCTCCTCCGGCCAGGTGCCCGGCTTGCGCCCCCTGGCAAGGGCCTCTTCCGGGGTCTTGCGTTCCCAGCCGAGAATGAGCGTGTTGCCGTTGGGCATGCGGTCGAAACAATGATGCTGAATTTCGTTATCGGACCTCATCGTATACGACCAGACCACGTTTCCGTTCCAGTCGATTTCCTCGATGACGCCGCCCGCGCCGCCGATTTTCACGGGCTGTTCGGGCAGGCTTCCGGCGCGCAGCAGATTGCCGTTGGGAAGCAGGCGGGCGTAGAGGCCGGGAGGATACTTGCTTTCCCAGGTATGGACCACGTCGCCCCGCATGTTGATGAGGTAGGTTGTGGTGCATTTCACGGTGGGCGCGAAGAGGGTGTAGCCCTCGAAGGTCTTGCCGGGGACGTTCTTGAGCACTCCGGTGGGGCCGTCGTGGAGTTCGTAGGCGGCGGTCCGGCCGGCGGGCAGGGCCAGACACGACAGGCAGATCGCCAGGGAAGCCAGCGGCTTCAGCGCAGATTGAAACATGACAATCCTCCGTTTTCACAGGACATTTCAGACGCCGTCCACGCGGCGGCGCCCCTTTGTGCAAAAAATAGCAAACTCCCGCCCGCCTTGCTGTAGCAAAGGCTACATTCCGGGCCAGTTCGCCGCGCGCCCGCCCCTTTTGCGCCATTGTCCATTCGTCCATGTACACATGTAATATACATGTCCAGAAAAGTGGACATGGCTGTTGGCCCCGCGCGGGGCATACTGTGCCAAAAATCACGCAGCCAGGCTGTTTTTCACAACATCCCTTCTTTTGAAAAATATATGGCCCGCTTCTTGCAGTCAGCAGGCATCACAACCTGCATGGAGGACCGCATTTATGCAAATTGGCTTATCAAGAGAGGGAATAAAGCCGCTCGCCTGGCTTTTCGGGCTCGCGTTGGCGCTGTTCCAGGTCTGGTTTACTATCGGAGTAAGCGTGCTGGACGGCTCCATGATGCGCGTTGCGTATCTTGCGTTCATCATTGTTCTTATTTTCCTTTATATCCCCTATAGAAAGTTCAAGGAAGGAGAACGGGAAAGCAGGCTTACCGTTCTGATTGACCTTTTCTGCGCCGGCCTTGCCATTGCCACCGCCGTCTACTATGCAATGCATCTTGAAGAGATCACCACAAGAATGCGGTATATCGACGAAGTGACTTCGGCGGATATGTTCTTCGGGACAATTACCGTGCTTCTTGTGCTTGAAATCACGAGACGGACTACAGGCTGGGCTCTCGTCGTCGTTGCAGGCTGCCTGCTGCTTTACGCCTTTTTCGGCGATATGCTTCCGCGCGCCGTCAAGCATACCGGTTTTGACTACGCCACCATCACGGAACATATCTTTCTGCTGAATGAAGGCGTGTACGGTATCCCGATCGGCACGGCCACGACGACCCTGTTCGGCTTCATCATGTTCGGCGCCTTCCTCGAGCGCTCCAAGATGAGCAGCATCTTCATGGACCTTGCCTGCCTTGTGACGCGCAAGTCCCGCGGCGGCCCGGCCAAGGTGGCCATTTTCGCCTCCGCCCTGTTCGGCACCATTTCCGGCTCCGCCTCCGCCAACGTCTACGGCACGGGCATCTTCACCATCCCGCTCATGAAGCGCGTGGGCTACCGCGCCCCCTTCGCGGGCGCCGTGGAAGCCGTCGCCTCCACCGGCGGCCAGATCATGCCCCCCGTCATGGGAACGGCCGCCTTCCTGATGGCCGACCTCTCCGGCGCCGGCTACCTCAACGTGGCCAAGGCCGCCCTTCTTCCGGCCATCATGTACTACCTTGCCCTGCTGGCCATGATTCACATGGAGGCCATGAAGCGCAACCTTGGCGTGACCCCGCCCGAGCTGATCCCCGAGGCCGGGAGCGTCGTGCGCCGCCTGTATTACCTGCTGCCCATCGGCGTGCTGATCGCCTTTCTGGCCATGGGCAACAACGTCGTCTTCTGCGCCAACGTGGCGACCCTTTCCATCGTCCTGCTGTCCTTCCTGAGCGCGGAGACGCGCTTTGACTTCAAGGGCTTCCTCGACGCTCTCGTGGCGTCCTCCCGCGGCGCGCTGATGGTCTCCGCCTGCTGCGCCTGCTCCGGCATCATCATCGGCGTGCTGTCGCTGACGGGCATCGGCTACAAGTTCATCAACCTCATCACCATCATTGCCGGCGACAGCATGTTCCTGCTGATGGTGCTGCTCATGCTGACGAGCTTCGTGCTGGGCATGGGCGTGCCCACCACTCCCGCCTACATCGTCGTGGCCACGCTCGGCGCTCCGGCCCTGATCAAGGCGGGCGCGGCGCCGCTGGTCGCCCACATGTTCGTCTTCTACTACGCCATTCTGTCCTTCATCACCCCGCCCGTCTGCGTCGCGGCCTTTGCCGGCGCGGCCATTGCGGAGAGCAAGGCCATGGAGACCGGGTTCACGGCCTTCAAGCTGGGCATAGTGGCCTTTATCGTGCCGTTCATGTTCGTCTACGAGCCCGCCCTGCTGGGCATGGGCAGCACGCAGGAAGTCCTGTGGGCGGCGACCACGGCGCTCATCGGCGTCATCGCGCTTTCCGGCGGCATGCAGGGCTGGATCATCTGCCGCGCCGGACTGGCCGAACGCGCCATGTTCCTGGGCGCCGGGGCCTCGCTCATCTATCCCGGACTCTATTCCGATCTGCTCGGTTTCGGCCTGCTGGGCGCGGGCATGATCATTCAGTTCCTCAAGAAGCGCACCGGCCGCTACGGCCCCATCGACGCTTCGGTAAACGCCTAACAATCACAGGAGGTTTTCCATGATTATCGACTTTCGCATGCGTCCCCCGGCGCGCGGTTTCCTGAACATCGGCGTCTACGACGACGTGAGCCGCACCGCCAAGCTGACCGCCTGTTTCTCCATGAAGCAGGCCCCCTCCGTAACGGCCAAGTCTTCCGACATGATGCTCCAGGAAATGGACGCCGCCGGCGTGACCATGGGCGTCATTCCCGGCCGCAACGGCCATTTCAAGGGCACCATCTCCAACGACGACATCATCAAGATTCTCGACGACTTCCCCGGGCGCTTCGTGGGCACGGCGGGGCTGAACGCCTCCCGCAAGGACGAGGCCCTGGACGAAATCGAGCGCACCGTCGTCAACGGCCCGCTCAAGGGCGTCTGCATGGAGCCCGGCGCGCTGGCCAATCCCATGTACGCCGACGACCCCCGCATCTATCCCATTTATGAAAAATGCGAAAAGCACGGCATCCCGATCATCCTGATGCTCGGCGGCCGGGCCGGCCCGGACATCACCTACAGCGATCCCAAGATCATCAACCGCATCGCCGCCGACTTCCCGAAGACCAACTTCATCATTTCGCACGGCGGCTGGCCCTGGGTGCAGCAGATTCTGGGCGTGTGCTTCTTCCAGAAGAACATCTATCTCTGCCCGGACATGTACCTCTTCAATTGCAGCGGCGTGGCGGACTACGTCATGGCGGCCAACAACTTCATGCAGGATCGCTTCCTCTACGGTTCCGCCTATCCGCTCATGCCCATCGTGGACTGCGTCGAGCACTTCAAGACCCTGTTCAAGCCCGAAGTGCTTCCCAAGCTGCTGTGGAAGAACGCGGCGCGCGTGCTGAAGCTGGATATCGCCGACGCCTAGGAGAAACGCCATGAAAAGATTCTTCACAAGCCTTGCGCTGCTTCTCGCCGCCGCGCTGCTTCCCGGCGCGGCCCTCGCGAAGGACTATCATGAAATCAAGGGCGCGGCCTCTCCCGCGGGCGGCGCCTGGTACGTGGGCATGGGGGCCATCGGCAAGGCCATCTCCTCGCAGAACCCCGATCTGGATATCGCCATCTTCCCCGGCGGCGGCCTGGCCAACGTGCTGCATGTGGAGCGCGGCGCCAGCGACTTCGGCATCGCCGCCCACAGCGTCATCGTGGCCGCCGCGAAGGGGGTCGATCCCTACAAGAAGCCCACGAAGAATGTTGTCAGCATGCTGAACCTGCACGACTCGACCCTGCTGCACTTCATCGTCAGCAAGAAGTCCGGCATCAAGAGCATCCAGCAGATCAAGGACAACAAGATGCCCATCCGCATCTCCATGAGCCACACGGCCGGCAATTCCTATCTGTTCGGCAAGTGGGTGCTGGAAGAGTACGGCATCAGCCAGAAGGACATCGCCTCCTGGGGCGGCAAGATCTATACGCCGTCCACCAACGACGCCGCCGCGATGATGAAGGACGGACAGCTGGACGCCGCGCTGTGGATCGGCCCCGGCGAATCCTTCATGGTTCTGGACATCATGAACAGCGTCGATCTGGACATCCTGCCCATCGATGAAAAGGTGCTCGACAGCCTGAACAAGAAATACGGCCTCGGCAGGGGCGTCATTCCCGCCTCGGCCTACGGCGGCAAGTTCGGCCGCGACATCCTGACCGTCAACGCAAGCACGGAACTCATGATCAACAAGAACGTCCCGGACGACATCGTCTACAAGATGGTCAAGGCAATCTGCGAAAAGAGCGCCGACATCATCATCGCCAGCCCCTACTGGTCCAAGCTCTCGCCGGAGACGGCTGGCCGCGGCCTCGCCCTGCCCCTGCATCCCGGAGCGGAGCGCTACTACCGCGAAAAGGGCTATCTCGACTAGCCGGAACGACGCGGGCCGCGCGCCTCCGCAGGGGACGGCGCGCGGCCCGGAAACGCGAGGCGGCGACAAGCCGCGGCGTCAGAAACGCGGCGCGTTTCAAATTGAACATGCTCCAGAGCAAGGAGAAGGAAAGAGATGAAAAAACTTGGCGTACTGCTCATTGCCGCGACGCTGGCGCTTGCGGCGCAGGAAGCCCGGGCCGTGGATTTCAAGACCAAGGGCAACTGGCAGGTCGGCGTGGGCCTGTCTGAAAAAAGTTTCGTGAAGACCGTCGGCAACAAGAACAACGACGCCGCCGACACGGTGAACAGCCGTTCCCGTATCCGCTTCCAGATGGACGCCGTGGCGTCGGAAAGCCTCTCCGGCACGCTTTACTTTGAAATCGGCCACATTCAGTGGGGCAAGGCGGCCCAGGGCGGGGCCATGGGCGCCGACGGCACGGTCGTCAAGATCCGCATGGCCTACATGGACTGGGCCGCGCCCGGCGTGGATCTGAAGTTCCGCATGGGCCTGCAGAACATGAACATGCCCAACAAGGCCGGCAACTCCTCGGTGCTCGGCAACCTTGACGTCGCCGCCGCCGTGGCCTCGTACGCGATCAACGAACGCGTGGGACTCACGGCGCTCTGGATGCGGCCCTTTAACGACAACTATGCCGCGGAAGGACAGGCCGGCTATCTGGACAACATGGATATCTGGGGGCTGAGCGTGCCCGTGCGGCTTGACGGCGTCGAATTCACCCCGTGGGCGCTGTACGGCATTCGCGGCAGGAACACGTTTACCGGCGGCAAGATATGGAACGACAGCAATCCCATGAGCACGCTCGGCGCCAACCCCTTTGACCGGGGCGCGAACTCCGGGAACCTTGTCGCTCTCCAGACCGGCAAGACGTACGGCGGCATGTTCTGGGCGGGCCTGCCCGTGGGCATTACCGCCTTTGATCCGCTGAATATCGAATTTGAGCTGAACTACGGCTTTGTGGAAGCCATGGGGCGTTACGACGCCATGGAGCGCGGCGTTACCCCCGTGCGCGGCAGCACGCAGCGGCAGGGCTGGCTGGCCAAGGCGCTGGTGGAATACAAGACGAACTGGGGCCGGCCGGGCGTCTTCGGCTGGTATGCCAGCGGCGACGACGACAACATCAAGAACGGTTCCGAGCGGATGCCCACCCTGCGCCCCTACGGCAAGTTCTCGTCCATCATGGGCGACGACGTGCATTACGGCGGCGGCCTGCAGGATCAGAAGCTCACCTATACGGGAACCTGGGGCCTTGGCCTTCAGGTGCGCGACGTGTCCTTTGTCAAAAATCTCAAGCATACCCTGCGCGCGCTGTACTGGGGCGGCACGAACAGTCCCGGCATGGTCAAATACGCCACAAGCCGCACAGACTGGAATTGCCTGAACGACTACGAAGGCGTCTATCTGACAACGCAGGACGGACTGCTCGAGTTCAACCTCAACAGCGTCTACAAGGTCTACGAGAATTTCAGCATCGGCCTTGGCCTCGGCTATATCGCGAACCTCATGAGTCCCAAGACATGGCAGGACGGCCATGACTATCTGGGGGCCGGCTACGGCAAGCAGGATATCTGGAAAGCGGACCTGACCTTTGCCTACAAGTTCTAGAGAAGGCATGACGCCCTGACCGGCCGTTCCGCATCCGCCGGAAGTCCGGGAAACGGTTCGTCACGCCGAAGCCTCGCCGCACGAAAAGACCCCTTCCACAAAAGGGTTTCCATCCGACGCCTGAAAAGGCGCGCCTCGGAATCTGGTCTTGCGTCCGCATTCCGGCAGGCACGCTCCGAAACCCCGGCTCTGGCGGCTGCGAAAAGCAGACGCCAGAGCCAGACCCCGGAGAAATCCTCGTTCTCGCGGCGTCTGGACGGCGGAAGACGGAACGCCGCCTTCCGGCCTCGTAAGACCATACGCCCCGCCCCCCGCAAAGTCAATCAGGGGAGGCGGTTCCTCTTGTTCTTGCGATATTCGTCCTGCGAAATTCCCAGGCGCTTGAGCTTGGCGTACAGACCGCTGCGCGAAAGGCCCAGTTCCTGCGCCGCGGCGCGCAGATTGCCGTTGAACTCGCAGAGCGTCTTGACAAGCGTTTCCTTTTCCTGAAGGGAAAGCAGCCCCTTGTACGCGCGCCTGTCTTCCTGCCCCGGCGAGGCGGCCTGCAGGATGCAGGCCGGCAGCAGCCCCACGTCTATGCGGGGGCTGCCCTTCGCCATGTGCACCAGGCGTTCCAGGGTATTTTCCAGCTCGCGCACGTTGCCCGGCCAGCGATAGCGGTGCAGATAGCCCAGCGCCTCCTCCGAAAAGTCCGGCAGATCGAGGCCGTGCGAGGCGGAGAGCTTTTGCAGCAGATGCCGGATCAGTTCGCCGACGTCCCCGTGCCGCTCCCGCAGCGGAGGAATGTTCAGGGTAAAGACGTTGAGGCGGTAGAAGAGATCCGCCCGGAAGGTGTTTTCCCGAATGGCCTCTTCCAGATCGCGGTTCGTGGCGGCGATGACGCGCACGTCCACATGGCGCGTGTGCTTCCCGCCGACCCGGCTGACCTCGCCGTTCTGCAGCAGGCGCAGCAGGGAAACCTGGGCGCTGAGGGGCATTTCTCCGATTTCGTCCAGAAACAGGGTGCCGGTATCCGCAAGCTCGAACTTGCCCGGCTTGCCGAGCTTGCTCGCGCCGGTAAAGGCGCCCTCGTCGTAGCCGAAAAGCTCGCTCTGCACCAGCTCGCGCGGCAGCGCGCCGCAGTTGACCACGATGAACGGACGGTTGGCCCGCGCGCTGGCGTTGTGAATGGCCTGGGCAAACAGCTCCTTGCCGGTGCCGCTTTCCCCGAGAATCAGGGTGGTGACGTCGCTCTGGGCGGCGAGCCGGGCAAAGCTGATGACGTTGCGCAGGGCCGAGGAACGCCCGCAGATATCCTCGAAGGTATAGACGGCCTTGGCCCCGGTAAGGCGGGCGGCGGTTTCGTTGGCCTTGCGGATCGCCCGTATGGACAGCACCCGCGTGCCGTACTTGTCCACAAGGCTCAGGCTCAGCAGCGTGTTCAGCGAACCGCCCGGATACTTCACAAAGGCTTCCTGCATCCTGAAACCGCAGTTGCGGGACAGGAGCGTCTCCACCACGTCCCGGGACAGAATGATATCCCTGATATTCAGATTCTCCGGGATTTCGGCGTTCCTGCCGCCGAGCATGTCCCAGGCCTTGGCGTTGAGCGTCTTGATCCTGCCCGTCGCGTCAAAGACAATCACCCCTTCGTCGAGCATTTCCAGCGTGGCTTTCTGCTCCCTGATCAGGGAGCGCAGGCGCAGGTTTTCCGAAATGGCGTGGCTGGCGCTGTCGATCATGCCCCCCGTATGCGGATGATAGTATTCGACGGGAAGGCTGATATTCAGGATGCCCACAAGGTTGCCGTCCAGCCAGATGGGCGAGGCGGCGCAGAACCAGTTGTGCAGGCTGCGGCAGTAATGCTCCGCCCCCAGCGTCTGCACGGAGCGGCGCTCCTTGATGCAGATGCCTATGGCGTTGGTGCCGGAAGATTCCTCGCTGGCGCAGGTGCCCGGCCCGAGATGGGGCGTGTGGTAGCTGTCGCGGACGTTCCAGAGGGCGTGCAGGACGTACCCCCGGGAATCTGAAAGCGAAATGAAGCCCTGCGAGGAGCGCACGGGAACGTAGAGACGCTCCATGATGCTGCCCGCCACCTCTATCAGTTCCTTGTTGCGGTGCAGCAGGCTGGTCGCCTGCTCATGGGGCAGCACCTGCCGCTCGCCCTTGTCCGCCGGGATGCCCAGCTGCCGGCAGCGTTCCCAGGATTCCCGAATAAGGGATGGATTTCCGGGCTGGCCGGCGCCGTGCGGCAGGCAATCGACCGGCAGGTCCCCGTCGTCGCCGTCAACCGCATCGCCGACGAGAACTGCGCCGAGGAAATCCTGCGGCGGGGCGACGCCGATCTCGTCGCCATGGGGCGGGCGCTTATCGCGGACCCCGAGCTGCCCAACAAGGCCGCGCGCGGCGAGTCCGATCAGATCTTCCGCTGCATCGGCTGCAACGACGGCTGCGTGGGCGGTTCCGCGCGCGGAACCGGCGTTGCCTGCGCGCTCAACCCCCTGACGGGCTTTGAAAGCCGCTACGATCTTTCCGTCACCCTCATGCCCAAGAAGGTGCTTTGCGTCGGCGGCGGCGCCGCCGGCATGTCCGCCGCGCTCTACGCCGCCCGGCGCGGGCATTATGTGTCCCTGTACGAAAAGGGGCCGCGGCTCGGCGGCCTGCTCAACCTTGCCGCCGTCCCCCCCTTCAAGGGCGATATCGCCCTTTACCCGAAGAGCATGGACAAGATGCTCCGGGCCGCCGGCGTCGAAATCCATCTTGAGCACGAGCTGGACGTGGACGAAATCCGCACGCTGGCGCCCGACGTGCTGCTGCTGGCGACGGGCAGCCGGCCCGTCGAGCTTCCCTTTGCCCGCGACAACGCCCGCGTTGTCGCCGCGGAGCGGATTCTTTCGGGGGACGTCGAGGCGGGCCGGCGCGTCCTGATCGTCGGCGGCGGCCTCATCGGCTGCGAAACCATGGAATTTCTTGCGGAGCGGGAGCGGGAAATCGTCGTCGTCGAGCTGCAGCCCGAGCTGGCCCGGGACATGGAAAGCCGGCCCCGCCGCTACATGATGCGCCGCATGGCTTCCTATCAGGTCAGGACCTGTCTGGAAACCCGGGTCGCCTCCGTCGGCCCCGACGGCGAAGTCCGCGTCTGCCCGCAGTCCGGCGAGGAATACTCGCTGGGCGTCTTTGACACCATCGTCCTGGCCGTCGGCTACCGTCCGGATCGGACGCTTGCCGATCGTCTCGCCGCGGCGGGCATCCCCTTCACGGCCATAGGCGACTGCGAACATGTGGAAAAAATCCTGACGGCCACGGCCGCCGGGCTCCGGGCCGCCGCCGCCATCAACTGAGAACGGCCCCGGCCGGAAAGAACGGAACGCGGACGCCGCCCGGCGTCCGCGACAACAGGGCGGGCCGCGGGAACGGCGCGGGCGGCGAAAGCCGTCCGCCTTCCCCGGTCCGCGCAACCAGGAGACATGTCATGATCATCGATTTTCGAGTGCGCCCCGCGACGCGCGGCTTTCTCAATATGCACATCTTCCGCAATCAGGACCGCATCGCCCGCTGGAGCGGCAACCTCGGCATGACGCCGCCGCCGTCGGCCAGACGCGGCGACATGGAGGAAATGCTCCGCGAAATGGAAGAAGGCGGCGTGACCATGGGCGTCGTGCCGGGGCGTCAGGCCAATCCCTTCATGGGCAACGTGCCCAACGACGACATCATCGCCATCGTCAACGACTATCCCGATCGCTTCATCGGCGTGGCCGGCGTGGACCCGACCTCGCCCGGCAAGGCCATCGACGAGATCAAGCGCACCGTCATCGACGGCCCGCTGGTCGGCGTCGGCATGGAGCCGGGCGTCCTGCCTTCGCCCCTGTACGCCGACGACCGGCGCATCTATCCCGTCTATGAATTCTGCCAGCGCCACGGCATTCCCGTCCTGGTCATGGGCGGCGGCGGCAACGGCCCCGATCTGAGCCACAGCGCGCCCATGATTCTGGATCGCGTCTGCGGCGACTTCCCCGAGCTGACCGTCGTCAATACCCACGGCGGCTACCCCTGGGTGACGCAGATCTGCTTTGTCGCCTTCAAGCGTCCCAACCTCTATCTCTGCCCCGACATGTACATGTTCAACGTTCCCGGCGTGTCGGAATACGTGCAGGCCGCCAACACCTTCCTTCAGGATCGGATGCTCTTCGGCACGGCCTACCCCTTCATCGGCTTCAAGGAAGGCGTCGAGGGCTTCAAGGCGCTGCCGTTCAAGCCCGAAGTCCTGCCCAAGCTGCTGTACCAGAACGCCGCCCGCGCCCTGAAGCTCGATCCCGCCGTCCTGAAACGGAACGCCTGATCCTCCTTCCGCACCGATAGAGCAATTTCCGTTTGAAACGCTGGGCGTTCCAAACCATACGGCCTGGCGTTTCGCGGAAAAAACGCGGTTTTTCCGCTCGCTCCGGGCCGGGCGGCGCGGCGCCGCCGCCTCGCGTTTCACCTTTTTCAAAGGTGAAACGCCCTAACGACGCAAACAGAATCTTGCCGGCGACACGGCAAGGAGAAACGCATGAGTGAATTCCCGCATCTGCTGGCCCCTCTCGTCATCAACAGCCGTCTGAAGCTGAAAAACAGGATCGTCAAGGCGCCCCAGTCCTCCTGGTTTTTCGAGGAAGACGGCTCCGCCGGAGACAGGGTCGTCAACTTTTACGAAGCCCTTGCCCGCGGCGGCGTCGGGCTGAATATCCTCTCCGCCATCGTCTGGCGCTCCGATCATCCCGCGGGCCGTTACGGCGCCCTGTGGGACGACAAGTTCCTGCCGGGCATCCGCCGCATCGTGGAACGCAATCATGCGTACGATTGCCCCATCATGTGCCAGCTTCACCACACCGGTCCCTCGGCCATGACCGGGCACGGCGGCGGCGCCCCCGTCGGCTCCACCACCCTGAGCGCCGAAGAAATCCCCTGTCCGCCCCCGGTGGGCAAGCCGACCCGCGGCCTGACGCCGGAAGAAATCGAGGAAGACAAGCGGCTCTATCTGGCCGCGGCCGAACGCGCCTACAACGCCGGTTTTGACGGCATCGAGGTGCACTGCGCGCACGGCTATTATCTGGAAAGCTTCATGAGCCGCGTCTGGAACCGCCGGCCCGATCAGTACGGCCCCCAGTCGATGGAAAACCGGACGCGCATCGTCGTGGAGCTGATCCGCGAACTGCGCCGCCGCTTCGGCCCCGACTACCCCGTCGGCCTGCGCCTCAACGGCCGGGAATGGGGCGCGAACGGCGCCCAGACCATCGAGGAAGCCGTCGAGGCCGCCAGGATATTTGAAAACGAGGGCGTAAACTATATCAGCGTGTCCGGCTACGGCTTCGGCCCCATCCCCTTCCGCTACCTGCCCGACTACTGGCCCTACCCGGAACCCGAGGAGCACATGAAAGACTTTGTCGGGGACTTCCGGGATCTGGGGCTGCTTGTGCCCGCCGCCGCCGCGATCAGGAAGGCGGTCGGCATTCCGGTCATCGCCGTGGGCAGGCTGGACGAAAAAAAGGGGGAGCGCATCCTCGCCGACGGCAAGGCCGATCTGATTGCCCTGGGCCGCATGCTCTGGGCCGATCCGGACCTGCCGCGCAAGGTGAAGGAAGGCCGCCCCGAAGATATCGTGCGCTGCACGCGCTGCGGCACCTGTGAAGATCCGCCCGTGGGCGGCCCCCGCCGCTGCCGCGTGAATCCCGCCTTCGGCCACGAAGGCGAGCTTCGCCTGCCCGAACGCCCGCTGACGGCGGAACAGCCCCGAAAGGTCATGGTCGTCGGCGGCGGCCCCGCGGGCATGGAGGCCGCCATCACGGCCAGCCTGCTGGGGCACAGGGTCAGCCTTTACGAAAAATCCTCCAGCCTTGGCGGAAAGCTGCCGCTGGCCGGCATGATCAAGGGCAGCGACGTGGAAGACATCCGTTCCATAGTCCCCGGTCTTCAGCGCAGGCTTGCGGCCCTGCCCGTCGAGGTACGCACGGGCGTGACCGTCACCGCCGACATGATTCGCGAACAGCGGCCGGACGTCCTGATCCTCGGCATGGGCGGCCGCTACCTCATGCCGGCCATCCCCGGCATCAACAACCGCAAGACCACCGGCGTGGACAAGCTCGGCAGGCAGGCGGCCCTGCCGCTCCGCATCTTTGGCCCGGAACTGCTGCACAGGCTGACCCGCTGTTTCATGCCCCTGGGCAGGCATGTGGTCATCATCGGCGGCCGTATCGAGGGCTTGCAGGGAGCCGTCTTCCTGATCAAGCGCGGCCGCAGGGTGACCGTCATCGAGGAAAGCGGGGATCTTGGCGGCGGCATTCCGCCCAGATATCTGGATCGCGTCCTTCCCTGGCTTCGCAAGAAGGGCGCTGAAATTCACACCTCCGTGAAAATTCAGGACATTACGGACGAAGGGGTGGGCATAGCCACCGCCGACGGCCAGCGTCTGCGCATCTCCGGCGACACCTATATGGTTCTGACCTCTCAGGCGCCCAACGACGATCTGTATGAAACCTTCCGGGAGACCCCCGGGATGCAGGTCATCCGCATCGGCTCCGCCAACGGTTATAAGGAAGGCAGCCTGATCGTCCACGCCCTGGCGACAGGCCGCCGGGCGGGTTTCGCCATCAGATAGAGCAATTTCAGTTTGAAACGCTGCGCGTTTCAAACCATACGGCCTGTCGTTTCGCGGAAAAAGCGCGGTTTCTCCGCTCACTTTGGGCCGGGCGGCGTCTTTCCTTTCCGCCGTCCTGCCCGCGCTTCCGGGCCAGTTCGCCGCGCCGCCGCCTCGCGTTTCGCCCTTTTCAAGGGCAGGACGCTCTTGCGCGGGCGCCGCGCTCTGCATAAAAAGGATTTCATTGTCAAATATACCCGGCATGGTATATTGACACTATACCCCACAGGGTATATGCAGAGCCAGCGGACGCTCCTCCGGGCTGTCCCGAACCGCGAAAGGAGGCGACTATCATGGCAATTCTGACATCCCTGCGGGAATGGTACGAGGAAGACAGGCGGCAGGCGCTCGTGTTCGGCGCCTCCGCGCTGGCGCTGGCGCTGAGTTTCTGCGACCTCCGCCCCGGCGGCGTCGATCCGGCGTGGCTCGCCGTCCTGCTGTGCGGCGCGCCCATCGTGCGCGAGGCGGCGGAAGGCCTGTGGAAACGCTTCGACATCAGGGCGGACGTGCTCGTCTCGCTCGCCCTGATCGCCTCCGTCGTCATCGGGGAAATCTTCGCGGCCGGCGAAGTCGCCTTCATCATGCAGCTTGGCGCCATGCTGGAGGAACGCACCGTCGCAAAGGCGCGCGCGGGCATCGAGCGCCTGATCCGCCTCACGCCGCGCACCGCCCGGCGCGTGGACGCCGACACGGAACGCGTGGTTCCCGCCGAACAGATAGTCGCCGGCGACCTGCTGCGCGTCCTGCCCGGAGAAACCGTCCCCGTGGACGGCGTGATCGTCGAAGGCCGCACCGCCATCAATCAGGCCGTCATGACCGGCGAATCCCTGCCCGTGGACAAGGGCCCCGGCGACGAGGTTCGCAGCGGCACGGTAAATCAGTTCGGCGCCTTCGACATGCGCGCCGTCAGGGTCGGCGAGGACAGCGCCCTCCAGCGCATGATCCGCCTTGTCCAGTCCGCCGACGCGGGCAAGGCGCGCATCGTCCGCACGGCCGACCGCTGGGCCGTCTGGATCGTCGCCGGCGCCCTGCTCTCGGCCGCGGGAACCTGGCTCGTCACCGGGGAAATCCTGCGCGCCGTCACCATTCTGGTGGTCTTCTGCCCCTGCGCGCTGGTGCTGGCCACGCCCACGGCCGTCATGGCCGCCATCGGCAACGCCACCCGCAACGGCGTTCTCGTCCGCGAAGGCGACGCCCTGGAACGGCTGGCGCAGGCCGATATGGCGGCCTTCGACAAGACCGGCACCCTCACGCGCGGCCGCCCCGGCGTGAGCATGATTCACGCCGCCCTGCCCGATATCGACGAGGCCCGGCTGCTGCGGCTGGCCGCCGCGGCCGAAAGCCGTTCGGAACACCCCCTCGGCAAGGCCATTGCCGCCGCCTGCCCCGGAAGCCCCGCGCCGGAAGATTTCCGCATGCTGCCGGGGCGCGGCGTGGAAGCCGCGGCGGAAGGCCGGCGCATTCTCGCCGGCAATACGGCCCTGCTGGCGGAACGCGGCGTAACGATTCCGCCCGCCGACGAACAGGCCGCCGCCCGGCGGCGCGCCGAAGGCCTCGCCCTCGTGCATCTGGCGCTGGACGGCCGCTATGCCGGCTTCATCGCGCTGGCCGACGAACTGCGCCCCGACGCCGCCGAAACCGTGGCGGCCATTCAGAAGGCGGGCGCGCGCGTCGCCCTGCTCACCGGCGACCATGAGGAAGCGGCCCGCCGCGTCGCGAACGCCCTGCGTCTGGACGACATGCGCGCGGCCTGCCTCCCTGAAGACAAGCTGCGCTGGATCGAGGAACGCGATCGCGAAGGCCGCAGGGTCTGCATGATCGGCGACGGCATCAACGACGCCCCGGCCCTGAAACGCGCCTTCGTGAGCGTCGCCATGGGCGGCGTCGGCAGCGATATCGCCGTGGAAGCCGCCGACATGGCCCTGACCCGCGACGATATCCGCCGCCTGCCCCACGTTCTGCTTCTTTCCCGCCGCATGATGCGCGTCATCCGCTTCAATCTGGCCTTCTCCCTCCTGCTCAACTTCGCGGCCATACTCCTCGCCATGACCGGCCTGCTTTCCCCCGTGGCCGGCGCCCTCGTCCATAACGCCGGCTCCGTGCTGGTCATCGCGCATTCCGCCCTTCTGCTGCGCTGGCAGGAAAAAAATGCGCCGAAAAATCCCGAAGAAACGTTGACAAGCGCGGGGGCCGGGCGTAACGTCAACCCATCCATTGAGGGTTGATGTCATGATGAACTTTTCCGACCACGCTTCCGTTTACGCCGCCGGCTTTAGCTGGTTCTATTTTGCGTATTTTACCGAAGCCTGTGGTCGGGCGCTTCGCTGACATCCATTGTCCGCAAACACCAGGGCCGCAGGCATTTTCGCCGGCGGCCCTTTTTTTATTCGCGCCGCCAGGTCCTCATACAGCAAGGAGCCATCCCATGTACCTCGGTAAACAGGTTCGTATGGAACGCATCATCAATCGTGAAGATCGTCGCACCATCATCGTTCCCATGGATCACGGCGTGACCATCGGCGCCGTCGACGGCCTTGTGGACATGCGCGAAGCCGTCAACGACATGGCCATCGGCGGCGCGGACGCCGTTCTCATGCACAAGGGCCTGATCCGCTGCTCCCACCGCAGCGCGGGCAAGGACGTGGGCCTGATCGTCCATCTCTCCGCCTCCACCATGCTCACCCCCAACGCCAATACCAAGACCCTCGTGGGCACCGTGGAAGAAGGTATCAAGCACGGCGCCGACGCCGTGTCCGTCCACGTCAACCTGGGCGACCCCAACGAGCGCCTCATGCTCGCCGACCCCGGCAAGGCCGCCGCCGCCTGCGACGACTGGCACATGCCCCTGCTGGCCATGATGTACGCCCGCGGCCCCGAAATCGCCAACGGCTTCGATCCCAAAATCGTCGCCCACTGCGCCCGCGTCGGCGTGGAACTGGGCGCGGATATCGTCAAGGTTCCCTACACCGGCGACATGGAAAGCTTCTCCGACGTGGTCTCCGCCTGCTGCGTGCCGGTCGTCATCGCCGGCGGCGAACGCATGGACTCCACCCGTCAGGTGCTGCAGATGGTTCACGATTCCATCAAGGCCGGCGGCGCGGGCGTGTCCATGGGCCGCAACGTCTTCCAGCATCCCCGCCGCATCGAACTGATGCGCGCCCTGCGCGCCATCGTCCACGACAACGCCGGCGTGGATCAGGCCCTGGCCATCGTGGGAGAATAAAATGGCGCGCATCTACTTCAAATGCGTTCCTTTCAGCAAGGAACTTGTCACCCTGGCGCTGGAGTCCGGCGTTGACGGCGTCATCGTGCCCCGCGAGAACGTGGAGCCCGTCGCCCGCCTCTCCCGCTGCGCCGTGCTGGCCGCCGAAGACGTCCCCTCCGTCGGCCTGAGTGAAAAGGCCGACGAGGAGGCCTTTCTGGAGCGCCTCCGCAACGGCGAAACCGTCGTCCTCGCCCGGGGCTGGGAAATCATTCCCGTGGAAAACCTGCTCGCCCAGAGCGACAGGGTGCTGGCCGAAGCCGGCTCCCTCGAAGAGGCGCGCCTTGCCGCCGGCATTCTCGAACGCGGCGTGGACGGCATCGTCCTCCTGCCCGAAGCCGCGGACGACCTCAAGGCCGTCGTGGCGCAGTGCAAGGTCGCGCAGGGCCGCGAAACCCTTCAGGAAGCCGTCGTCACCCGCGTGGAGCCCGTCGGCCTCGGCCATCGCGTCTGCGCGGACACCATCTCCCTTCTCAAGCGCGGGCAGGGCATGCTTGTCGGCAATTCCAGCGCCTTCACCTTCCTTGTGCACGCCGAAACCGAACATAACGAATACGTGGCCGCCCGTCCCTTTCGCGTCAACGCGGGCGCCGTTCACGCCTATGTCCGCCTGCCCGGCGACAAGACCTGCTACCTCGGCGAATTTCACGCCGGTCAGGAAGTCCTCATCGTGGACGCCGACGGCTCCACCTCCTCGGCGACCCTCGGCCGCGTCAAGATAGAAGTGCGCCCCATGCTGCTGGTGGAGGCCGAAATCAGCTCGCCCGAAGGCGTCCGCAAGGGCGCCGTCTTCCTCCAGAACGCCGAGACCATCCGCCTCACGGCCCCCGGAGGCGTGCCCGTCAGCGTGGTGAATCTCAAGCCCGGCGACACCGTCCTCTGCCGCACCGACGAAGCCGGACGCCACTTCGGCATGCGCATCCGCGAAGATATCCGGGAGGTCTAGGCATGACGCTCGAACAGAACAACGCCGGCCAGACCCCCGCGCAGCGTCTTTCCGCCATCCGCACGGAAATCGACGCCGTAGATCACAAACTTCTGGCCCTGCTCAACGAACGCGCCGCCCTCAGCCGCGAAGTGGGCCGCATCAAGGCTTCCGATCCCGACGGCATCGTCTTCAAGCCCCTGCGCGAGCGCGAAGTGCTGGACAAGCTCGCCGCCGACAACGCCGGCCCCCTGCCGGACGATCATCTGCGCGCCATCTGGAGGGAGGTCTTTTCCTCCTCCCGCGCCCTGCAACGTCCCCAGAACGTGGCCTACCTCGGCCCCGAAGGCACCTTCTCTTATTTCGCGGGCGTGGAATACCTCGGCCGCGCGGCCCGCTTCCACCCCTGCAACGATCTGACGCAAGTCTTTGAGGAAGTCTGCGACGGCACCTGCGAACTGGGCGTCGTGCCGCTGGAAAATTCCCTTCAGGGCACCGTCGGCGTCAGCTTCGATCTTTTCCTGCGGCATGAGGTCTTCATTCAGGCGGAACTCTTTTCGCGCATTTCCCACTGCCTCCTGAGCAACGCCTCTTCGCTGGCCGAAATAACCACCGTCTATTCGCATCCGCAGCCGCTGGCCCAGTGCGCGGGCTGGCTGCGCGCCCATCTGCCGGCGGCCGGCCTCGTTCCCGTGGAATCCACCGCCGCGGCCGCCCGCCGCGCCGTCGATCCCGGCTCCGCCGCCATCGGCAACGGCAGGCTCGCCGCCATGACCGGCCTCGGCATCCTGGCCCGGCGCATCGAGGACGAGCCCGGAAACTGGACGCGCTTCGTGATCATCGGGCCAAAGCCCGCCCGCGCTCAGCTCGGCGGGGCCGTCAACGGCCCCCTGCCCGGCTACACGGGCGCGGACAAGACCAGCCTCCTGTTCACCCTGCCCGACAAGGCCGGTTCCCTCTGCACCGTGCTCAACCTGCTGGCCGCGAACAACATCAACATGCGAAAGCTCGAATCGCGCCCGCTGCGCGGCCAGTGCTGGAAGTACGCCTTCTTTGCCGACGTGGAATGCGATCTGGAAGCGCCGCAGTACGCCGACGCCCTGCAAAAGCTCGCCGAGGCCTGCACCTCCTTCCGCATCCTCGGCTGCTACCCCACCGGGCCGCAGCTCGACCGTACCGAATCGCCCGAGGAGGCGCGCCATGACTAGCCCCCGCCGCGTCGTCGCCCCCGCCTCCAAATCCCTGTCCCACCGCTATTGCATCGGCGCCGCGCTGGCCGCGGGGGAAAGCCGTATCCGTCACGCGCTCGAAAGCGACGATCTCCGCCGCACGCGCGCCGTCCTCTCCGCCGCCGGAGCCGTCTTCGATCCCGAAGGCCGGAGCGAACACGGCGACGCCGCCGACTGGCGCGTGCGGGGCATGGCCGACGGACGTCCGCGCGGCGGCGCGCCCGACGCGCCCCTCTCCTGCGACGTCCACGAATCCGGCACCACCTGCCGCCTGCTTACGGCCGTGCTGGCCGCCGGCAGGGGAGCCTTCCGCATTCACGGCGCGCCCCGCATGCATCAGCGCCCCATCGCCGACCTGACCGACGCCCTCGTCCGCCTTGGCGCCCGCGTCGGCTTTGAAGGCGCGCCCGGCTGCCCGCCGCTGCTGCTCGAAACCGACGGCCTCAACGCCGCGGCCGCCGGCGATCAGGCCGCCATGAGCATGGACAAGTCCAGCCAGTACTTTTCCGGTCTGCTGCTGGCCGCCCCGCTCGCGACCACCACGAACGGCGGCCCGCTGACCGTCTCCCTGACCGGCGGCAAGGCCGTCTCCTGGCCCTATGTGGGACTGACCCTGCAATGTCTTCAGGATTTCGGCGTCCGCTTCGACGTGGAAGTCCTCGGCGACGACGAGCAATGGCGCGTCCTGCCCGGCGACGACTGGCACCGCCTTGACGCGGCCGTGCCCGGCCGTCTGCGCATCGCCGTCCATCCCGGCCGCTACCGTCCCGGCGATCACACGGTCGAAGGCGACTGGTCCGGCGCGTCCTATCTGCTCGGTGCGGGCGCGCTGGGCGGCAGTCCCATCCGCGTCGAGGGTCTCCGTCTCGATTCCCTGCAAGGGGATCGCGCCATGCTCGACCTCCTGCGCGACATGGGCGCGACCCTCGCGACGGAAGACGGCGCCGTTACCGTAAGCCCGTCCGCCCTGCGCGGCATCGACGCGGACATGGGTTCCTGCCCGGATCTCGTGCCCACCGTGGCCGTGCTGGCCGCCGCCGCCAGCGGGCCGACGCGCATCCGCAACGTGGCGCATCTCCGCATCAAGGAATCCGACCGCATCGACGCCCCGGCCCGGGAGCTGGCCCGCGCGGGCGTGCGCGTCGAGCCGAAGGACGACGGTCTTGTCGTTCACGGTATCGGTCCCGACCGTCTTGCGGCCAATCTCCGCGCCCTTGCGCCGGACGTCCGCTTTCAGGCGCACAACGATCACCGCATCGCCATGTCGCTGGCCCTGCTTTCCCTGCTGCCCGGCGCGGGCATTTCGCTCCGGGAGCGTCTTGACGATCCGCGCGTCGTCGTCAAATCCTTTCCTCACTTCTGGAGTCTCTGGGAGGCGCTCCAATGACCGCTTTTCGTCCCGCCCCGCAGGCGCCGGCCCCGGAGCTGCCCGCTCCCGGCATGCCGTCCGGCGTCCGCGACGCCGCGCCGCGCCATACCCTCATCGTCGGCATGCGCGGGCGCATGGGGAGCATGTTCCGCCGCCGCGCCCGTTCGGCGGGGCTTTCCGTCGAGGGAATAGACATTCCCTTTGACGACGGCGCCGTGGCCGCCGCCTGCGCCGGGACCGATCTGCTGCTGCTCTGCGTTCCCGCGGCCGTGCTGGGCGATACGCTGAAGGTTTTCGCGCCGCATCTTCCGCCCTCGGCCATCGTCGCCGACATCACCTCCGTCAAGGAGCAGCCCCTGGCCCTCATGCAGCGGTACTGGTCCGGGCCGGTCGTGGGAACCCATCCCCTTTTCGGCCCCGGAGCTCATAACGACGAGCCGCAGCCCGTGGCCGTCGTCGCCGGCGCGACGGCCGGCGAAGCGCACGTGCGTCGCGTCGCCGCCTTTTTCGAGGCTCTTGGCTGCCATCCCTTCATGACGACGGCCGCCGCGCACGACAAGGCAGCGGCGCGGATTCAGAACCTCAACTTCATTACCAGTCTTGTCTATTTCGCCCTGCTGGCCGACGACGAGAGTCTGGCGCCCTTCCTGACGCCGTCCTTTCGTCGCCGTCAGGCCGCGGCCTGCAAGATGCTCACCGAAGACGCCCCCATGTTTGCCGGCCTCTTCGACGCCAACCCCTACAGCCAGGAGGCCGTGCGCCAGTACAGCAAGCTCCTGAACATCGCCTCCGCCGGCGATATAGACCTGCTCTGCAACCGCGCCGTCCGCTGGTGGCCCGACGCCTCCCTGCCGGAACACGCGCAGGAAGATCGATAAGGGGTGTGATTGTGGTTGAGGGGGAAACCCCCTTTTGCTTGCGGCAAAAAGGGGGTTTCCCCCTCAAACTCCCCCTTCCCCCAAAACCCGCGCACGCGCGGCCCGCTCCGCAGGCCGCGACGCCCGCAGGCATCAATGGGATCGTTCGTCTTCCCCAAAGACAATAAACAGAAAACGTCCTTGCGAGGACGATTTTCACGGTAAACAAGAGGCGTCCCCGGGGGACGGCTGCCGCAGGAAAGCGACGGCGCTGCCGAAACGCATCATCCCTCTGATAAAAGCGCGCTGGGGAAGGGATGGGGGGCCCGGGGGGAAGGGGAACCCCTCTCGCGCCAGCAGAGGGGTTCCCCTTCCCCCCGGACAACAACCATCCTGCGCGCAAGCTCCCCCCGGAAGAATCTGACAACTTGACAAAAGGCGCGCGGGGCGCAAAAAGGGGAAGTGGCCCGCGATTGTGCGACCAACCAAGTTTTCTTTGAAGGACAGAGCCATGAAAGTATATTACGACAAAGACGCAGATCTCAATGTGCTGAAAAACAAGACGGTGGCCATCATTGGTTACGGCAGCCAGGGGCATGCCCACGCCCAGAATCTGCGCGACTCCGGCGTGAAGGTCGTGGTGGGTCAGCGTCCCGGCGGCCCCAACTACGAGCTGGCCAGACAGCACGGCTTTGAACCTGTTTCGGCGGCGGAAGCGGCCAAGATTGCCGATCTGATCATGGTGCTTCTGCCGGACGAAGTGCAGTCCGCCGTTTATGAAAATGACATCAAGCCCCATCTGACCAAGGGCAAGGCTCTGCTCTTCGCGCACGGCTTCAACATTCATTTCAATCAGATCATCCCGCCCAAGGACGTGGACGTGTTCCTGATCGCGCCCAAGGGCCCCGGCCATCTCGTGCGCCGCACCTTCACCGAAGGCGGCGGCGTGCCCTGCCTTGTGGCCATTGAGCAGAACGCCACCGGCGAAGCGTTGCAGATTGCGCTGGCCTACGCCAAGGGCATTGGCGGGACGCGTTCCGGCGTTATTGAAACGACCTTCCGCGAAGAAACGGAAACCGACCTCTTTGGCGAGCAGGCCGTGCTTTGCGGCGGCGTTTCCGCCCTTATCAAGGCCGGTTTCGAGACCCTGGTGGAAGCCGGGTATCAGCCCGAAATGGCCTACTTTGAGTGCATGCACGAAATGAAGCTCATCGTTGACCTCATGTACGAGGGCGGCCTCTCCCGCATGCGCTACTCCATCAGCAACACCGCCGAATACGGCGACTATGTCACCGGCCCCCGCCTGATCACCGACGAGGTGAAGAAGGAAATGAAGGCCGTGCTGAAGGACATCCAGAGCGGCAAGTTCGCGCGCGACTTCATTCTTGAATCCCGCGCCAAGTATCCCATGTTCCTTGCCACCCGCCGCAACGAGGCCAATCATCAGATTGAAAAGGTCGGTCAGGAACTGCGCGGCATGATGACCTGGCTCAAGAAGGATCAGAAAGCCTAGTCCGCCTTTCTGGCAGATACGCAAGCAACGGGGAGAAACCGCGCGGTTTCTCCCCGTTTTTCTTTTTCCGCGCCGGGCGGAACGAGCGGAACGGCCGGCCGGCGGAACGCGGGCGCGCGTCTACAGCCGCTCATTGCGGCGGGTATTCCGCCGCTCGTCAAAAAGAGAGGGATTTCCCTCCTGAAGCTGGCCCAGCGCGCCTTCCAGACGCGCGATGCGCTCGCACAGGTCGCCGTTCTGGCGCAGCAACGCCGCGTTCTCCTGATGCAGTCGCCGATTTTCGGCCAGCAGATCGTCGCGCTGCGCCTCGACCCGTTCCAGCTTCGCGTCCAGCTGCGTCGCGGGCCGTTCAGGCGAGGACGCCGCGACGCCCTCGTCCATTGCGGCTGCGCGCATGGCGCCGCGTCCGGTCATGAGCCATTCAACCGAAATATTGGCTTTCGAACAAATTTTCAGTATCACGTCGGCGCTGGGGGAATTTTCGTCCCGTTCATAGCCGCCGATGGACCCCTTGCTGACGCCGATCCTTGCGGCAAACGTTTCCTGACTTTCAGTTCCTCTGATCTGCCTTATTCGGGAACCCAAACTGTTCATGGGGTAAAAGCTCCATGCCCAGAATTTTACATTCCCTTTTTTCGGCAAGCTCGTAACGCGCGAAGATAAAAGTAAAATATAAAATTTTGGGCAAAATTCTCGTTTTACCCAACATTTCAATTGAAATGGACAAAATTTTGTCCTACATTGATTTGCGGGCGGTTTCAGTCCTTAACACGTGTGCCCTTTGACTCTAGCCGCCCCTTCCCCTGAAATCAATGTTCCCTCCGCGAAGAGGTTCTTTCGTCCGGTTCTCCGCTCTCTGCGACATCGCAGAAAAAACAGGACGGCAAAGCGTCATGACAAAGAAAAATCCCAAACCGGCGCAAGCGCATTCCGCAGAGGTAAAGGACGCCCGGCAACGCCCCGTAAGTCTGCGCTTTGCCGACGGCTCGCAGGTGCAGTTCAAGCTTGACGCTGTTTTCCTCGCGCACGGCGTCTGCGCCGTCGGCGGCTGGTTTTCGGAACCCGCGACGTTTTCCCTCGAAGCGGACGACGAGGAAATTACGCCGCGGCGGCAGACCACCGTCTCCCGGCCGGACGTCAACGCCTTTTTGCAGACGCCGGAAACGCGGCGACACGGCTTCGCCTGCATTGCCGAATGCGCGCCTTCCCGGACGCTCTTTCTGCTCGCCGAACTCGGGCAGCGCAATACCGTCGTCCGCATCGCGCTTGACATGACGACCGCGGACGAGGAAGAGGCCGAAACCTACCCCGCCGTCTTTGGCGCGGAAGCGCTCCGCAAGCTGCGAAGCCTGCTGCACCGGCGGGAAAACGCCCACTCGCGCATGCGCGCGGCGCTGGACTATGCCATTTCTTATCAGGATGAACAGGGGGAAAGCCTCTGTGTCCTTTCCGGTTGGGCAATCCTATCGGACGACGCGACGCTCGAAGTGGAAGGGGAAGACGGTCGCCAGATTCCCGTATCGCGGATCTGTTTCTGGCCCAGAGCGGATATTGAACAACTGTACGGCGGCGTTGTCGGCAAGACGCAGCGGGGCTGCGGCGTGACGATAACGCTGGATGAATGCGTCCTGGACGGCGAAGAGCTGACGCTTGCAGGCTGCCGGGCAGGGGAACGACAGAAGCTCTGCCGGATCGAGGTGAATCAGGAATCCGCCTTTCACACCTTCATCAAAAGGGTTTTCAGCATTCCGCACCCATGGACAGAGCTTGCGGGCATCTTTGAAAAACTGTTCCTCAAACCTCTGGGGCGCCTTCAGGCGGGCAGAATGACGACGCTGGCGGCGCTGCCCCCCGAGGAGGGCGTTGTCGGCGAACCGCCGGCGTCGCCGGACATTTCCGTAATCATCCCGCTTTACGGAAATATAGACATGCTGACGACGCAACTCCTCTGTTTTTCAGAGGATGCGGTATTCAAAACGCGTGCCGAACTGATTTACGTCGTCGACGACAGTTCCATTCTGGACGCCTTCCGCATCAAGATCGACGAGTTGTTCCGCCTGCTGCAAATCCCCGTTCGCTGGGTTTTCGGCTGCGTAAACAGAGGATTTGCAGGCGCCAACAATCTTGGCGCTTCCGTCGCTCGCGGAAAATTTCTGCTCTTCATGAACAGCGACGTCTTTTTGCGCGATTCCGGCGCTCTTGACGCGCTCGCCTCCTGCCTGCGCGACGATCCTGACGCGGGCATTGTCGGCTGTCGTCTCCTCTACCCGGACGGTTCCCTGCAACACGCGGGCATGCGCTTCCTGTATCGGGACGCCCTGCGTATCTGGACAAACGTGCATCCGTATGCGGGTTGCGCTCCCGAGCTGGACCCCGCATCCGGCCCGGCGCCCGTTCCCGCCGTCACCGGAGCATGCATGCTCCTGCGCCGGGAAGATTTCGATGCCGTCGGCGGCTGGAGCACTGACTACATCATCGGCGATTTCGAGGATTCCGATCTTTGTCTCAAGATGCGGGCGCAGGGGAAAAAGACAATCTATCATCCGCACGTCAGTTTCGTTCATCTGGAACGGCAGACCTTCGCGCTGCTCGGCGACGACGGCTATCGCCAGCGCCTGACAATCTTCAATGCGATCACGCATCAGCAAAAATGGCGTTCCGAACTGTCGTCGTCGCAAGGGCAGCCTGCCTGAATCCCCACGATCGAGTGAAACAAAATGAGTTCTCGCCCGCGTATTCTTGTTCTGGCTCACGGACATCCCGACTTTTCCCTTGGCGGCGGCGAAATCGCCGCCTATTCGCTGTTTCAGCAGTACGCCCGTCATCCCGGCGTCGAAGAAGCCTTCTTTCTGGCCCGCATCGACAGAGGCCGAACCGCGACCGGCGGCATAAGTCTCCATGCCGATCATGAATACCTCTGGGAACAGCAGCGGGGGAACGACTTTTTCATGGAGGGAAAGAACCTCTACGCGACCCTGACGACATTCGCTTCCTTTATTCGGGCCGTGCGACCGGATATTGTGCATCTGCATCATGCCGTTCACCTCGGCTATGAAATCATCGAAGTGCTGAAGCGCTGCAATCCGCGTATACGACTTTATTTTACGCTGCACGAATATATTCCCATCTGTCACAATCAGGGACAGATGATCAAGACGGATGGACGGCTGTGCCATGTTTCGGATCTGGATGCCTGCGTCCGCTGTTTTCCCCAGAAAAGCGCGGCGGCCTTCTGGCAGCGGAAACGCCGATTCCAGCACTATTTTTCCCTGATCGACGGCTTCATCGCTCCTTCGGAATTTCTTCGGCAGCGTTATATCGCCTGGGGGATTGCGCCGGAACGCATCCGCACGCTTGAAAACGGCCTGCGTCCCCTGCCCGCCCTGCCTCCACGCCCCATGAAGGATTCCCGGGGCCGCTGCCGCTTCGCCTACTTCGGACAGATCACGCCGTTCAAGGGGCTGCCGCTGCTTTTGCAGGCAATTTCCTTCCTGCCGGGCAAACTGCAAAAGCGTCTTGTGCTGGAGGTTCACGGCGCAAATCTCGAAAAACAGCCGGAAGATTTCCGCACGGAATTTGAAACCCGGGCCGCGCCACTGGAAGAACAGGGCGTTCTTCGCGTGATCGGCCCCTATGAACCCGACCGCATCGCCGAACGCATGGCGGGCGTGGACTGGGTTGTCGTGCCCTCCATCTGGTGGGAAAACTCGCCCGTCACCATACAGGAGGCCTTTGCCTTCGGCCGCCCTGTTCTGGCGTCCAATCTGGGCGGCATGGCCGAAAAGGTACGGCACGGCGTCGACGGCCTGCTTGTCGCTCCGGGCAATCCGCAGGCCTGGGCCGACGCGCTGGCCGAAACCTGCGGCAACAATCAGCTCTGGGATCAACTGCACGGCGGCATCCGCAAGCCGTTTTCCGTGGAAGAATCCGCCGCCGCGCACCTGCAACTCATGGGAGTCGCGCATGATTAAGGGAAACCTCGATCTGCTGGCCTGCAACCGGGCCGAAGGCTGGGCCTGCGATACGAACGACTTCGCCGCGAAGCTTTCCGTTCATGTTCTGTACGACGGCAGGGAAATCCTGCGGGGCATGGCCGACAGAAAGCGTAGCGATCTTGGCAAGATTCATGAATCCCAGAATTTCGCCTTCTTCCTGAACTTCGACGCCGTGGCGGATGTGCGCAAGATTTCCGTAATCGTTCGGACGCCGCAGGGAGAAGAGCTGACGCTGCCCGCCCGGGGAAAGGTCATTGACAAGAGCCGGGGGTACCAGAGTTTCGACAATCAGCAGGGCGACTCCGACTCCTTCGCAAAGTTGAAAGCCCTGCGCCTGCCTCCCCGCTATGACGGCCTGTCCGTCCTTGATATTGGCTGTAATGAAGGATTTTTTTGTCTGGATGCCCTGAAACGGGGCGCGTCCCGCGTCGTCGGCATTGATGCCAACGCCGAGATCATTCGCAAGGCCCGCGCCCGTACGGACAAGGTGGAATATATTCACGGGAGCTGGTGGCAGATTCCTGAGGAAAAATTCGATATCATCTATTTCCTGTCCGCCATTCATTACGAACCGCGCCAGAAGGCGCTGCTCGACATGCTTTCCGAGCATCTGACAGACTCCGGCAAATTAATCCTCGAATGCGGAATTTTTAAAGAAAGCAATAAAAAACAATGGTTTTCCATTCAACGGCATGATGGATACATTAAATTTCCTACATTTTCTCTGCTTTTAGAAAACCTTCTCAACAAATATTGCGTCACAACGATGGGAAGCAGCATCATGCAAAGCGGCGATCCCGTCCCGCGCTTTGTTTTTCATTGTTCACGAAAAAAACCCATCGTTATTTTCATTCCAGGCGAATCCGGTATCGGCAAGACCTACCTTGCTGCAAGAATAGGCACTGCGGAAAATTTTGCAACCTTGTCTCTGGATTCTTACTTTCATATCGTAACCCAATCCCCCTTATTTACTGATGACAAAAGAAAGCTATATAAAAAGATAAAAGAAACGTGCAATATAAATAAAATCGACAAATTCATCTTATCGCTTGACGAAAATGAATATGCAGAGCTATCTGAAATATTCTTCAACATGCTCCCACTTGAAATGGATGGCATTGTCATTGAAGGATATCCGTTGCTCATTCCTCAAATACGAGATCATCTATACAATCGATTGACGGAACGCGGCGTCCATGTCTGGACTCTTTCAAAAGAAGATATCAAATAGACTCGTTGAAATTACAATTTTCAACATTTTCATGGCAGGTCAAATGCTATGGAATATTTTGAAAATGCGATAATAGACAAAATTGAACGAAACAGAATATCCGGCTGGATCGACAGGAACCTGACGCAAAAAGTAACGCTCCATATTCATTTTTTTGGAAAAACAGCCGCCTTCGCGCCCAGATTTTATTCCAGACCGGATATTTCCGCAGAACGCGTCGGCTTTGAGGTGGAAACGCCAGATATAAATTTAAATATTTTCGACATACTTGAAAAAAATATATCATTTTCGTTTTCATGCGAAAACGAAAATTTCAGTCTCAAAATATGGAAACTTGCATATGCAAAAGCATTACTGCAATCATTGTCACCGCAGGATCGAAAACTGCTGAACAAACTTCTTGAAAAAGAAAATATTATCATATTACAAAACAAAGAAAATATATGCAACGACGTTCTAATCGGAAAAGAGGGGCATCTGTTCCTTTTTTCCGGTTCAAACAATCTATCCGCGCAATATACTGAGCAGAAAGAATCCTTCTCTGAACAAATCGACAACCTGATAAAAATCTTTGAACATAGATATCACTTCTGCACAACGCAGGAAATCGACTTTCTGCAAATAGTCATTCCCGAAAAGACTTCAATACTTAACAAGTACACGGGGATTGATATTCCGCTAGCAACGCCAAGGTATAAATATTTTCTGGAACAGACGACCCGCAAGAGATTTATTCCAAATATATATGAGACTCTTCTCGAAAAGCAAAAAAATGAGAACACCTTTGAAAAAGGCGATACGCACTGCACCACAGCCGCATCGGCTCTCATGACTCGTGAAATCTGCAAAAGGCTCTCTATCGACATTGATTTTTCATTAAAAGATACAGATATTCAATTCCGCACGGGAGGTCTTCTCTCCTTACTGACCTCCAGCGCTGTATACAAGGAGCCGTATACAATTGCCGGACAACTCCTTGTCAATAATATTCCCATGACGCCCGCCTGCTATTTCAAGCGCGATCCGGAACAAGGTCATCTTGGCATTACGCGAAAATTCATCAATCAGAATGCCCCTGTCAACAAAAGAGTCCTTTGCTTCGGCAATTCCTTTTTCGAGCGCGGCGGTACGTCGCGCTGCCTGACGTGGTTCTTTGCGCGCCTCTTCCGCGAATTTATTTTTATATGGTCGCCTGTCATGGAAAAAAGAATCATTCTGAAAGAACAACCGGATATCGTTCTTTGTCAGACCATAGAAAGATTCTTGTACCGTATCCCGAAAAGCGTCATGGACGAACCGGAACAGCCCGAAGCCTGAAGGACAATAAAGAACGGGGAGGAAAAAGCGCGCCGCTTTTTCCTCCCCGTCCTTTTTTCCGCTCGCCTTGGGCCGTGGGCGGCGCGACGCCGCCCGCCGCGGGTTCCCGACTACAGTTCCCGCAGCCGGAAACGCATTCCGGCCCCGTCGGGTTCCATCGCATAGGCCAGGGTTTCGCTTATGGCGTTGACGCGGGGATCATGGCTGAACATCAGCACCCGGGCGCAGAAGCCGCGACGGTAGTCCGCCATGTCTATCTGCCGTTCGGCGGAAACAATCACCTCGTCGCCGGGCTGGCAGAGACGGGCGGCCGCGCCGTTCAGGCAGACGATGCCGCTGCCGCGCTCCCCGGGCAGCACGTAGGTATCAAGACGCGCGCCGCAGTTCTTGTTCCAGACGTGCACGTATTCCAGCGGCAGCATGCCCGCGCGCTCCAGAATGTCGGTATCAATGGTTATGGAGCCGTGATAGTCAAGTTTGGCCTGCGTCACCCGCAGGCCGTGCAGTTTTGCGGCGACCACCCGGACGGAGCCGGTCGAAAACAGCGGTTCGTCGGGCGGGAACAGGGTCATGTCGGTTACTTCCTGCGTGGTCGCAAAGGTTTGAGGCATACGCGCCTTTCCTCCATTAGAGCATTTTCAGTCTGAAACGCGTTGCGTCTCAAACCATACGGCCTGTCGCTTCGCGGAAAAAGCGCGGTTTTTCCGCTCGCTTTGGGCCGGGCGGCGGCGCCGCCTCGCGTTTCGCCCTTTTCAAAGGCGAAACGCTCCAGGATGTCTTGCGCGCTTGTATGCCGTCCGTCCGGCATTGTCCAGCCTCCGGCTTGAAGCCCCGCGCCGTGAATGCTAGTAGCATGGAAAAGCCTCGCTGCTCGCGGACGCGCCGGCCCGAAGCCCGCGGGCGTCCGCATTCCGAAGCCTTCAGCCCCAAAGGACGACCCATGAAAACGACTCGCCTCTTTATTCTGGCAGCCATTGCCTGTTTCGCGCTGATCGGCGGCGCGCTCTATCTGCTGCGCCCGGCCGCTCCCGAACAGGACGCGCGGCCGGAGACCCCGCGCGTCTATGAAACGCACTGCAATCTTGCTCAGAACGCCCCCGAACCGCTGTGCGAGGCGCCCGCCGCTCCCTGTCGAAAAATACGCAATCAGAAGACCACGGAAATCGATCTCGACGAAAGTTTCATGACCCTGAACCTCGTGCCCGAGGAAAACCTGCTTCTGCTTGAACGGCGCGACGGCTGGGGGCGCGTGCGCGTCATTGATCCCGACTGGCTCAGCGACAGCCACCAGGGCTGGGTTCCGCTCGACCGCCTGACCTGCCGGCAGGTGGACGTCACGCCGCCGGCCGCGCCCGCGCAGGCCGGCGCGCCCCGGAAATGAGCCCGGGGCCGTCCGCTCAGGACTCGGACCGAACAGGGGGAGAAGAAACCGTATTCCGCCGGAAAAGTTTTCTTCTCCCCCTTGAAACAGGTTCTCTCCGCTTTACGAAAACGAAGTTATGACCTACCATGACCGGGCGTGCGGCATGTGAAATTTTTGGGAGCCGCAAAGGATAAGAAAAGCATGAAGAAACCGCAGTTGTTGATGGGGCCTTTGGCGCTGGCCCTTCTGGGCATGGCATTCTGTTTGTGGAGCGCCTTCGGCAACGACATCAATTTTTGCGTAACGGCGGGATGCTCCCTGTATCAGGACTTCTCGCTGGGCGGCGTGTCGCTCTGGTGGCTGGGCACGACGGCGTTTGCCGGCCTGTTTCTGCTGGCGCTGGTCGGCGCAAGCGCCTGGGGCGTGGTCTTTTCCGCGCTCGCGCTGGCGGGCGACGCCCTGCTGCTGCTTCTGATGGTCTTTACGGCGCCGTGCATCAGCTGTCTGACGGTCGCCGTCTTCTTTGCGCTTTCCTATTGGGCCTTTCGCCGGGCCTATGCGGACGAGGAACGGCGCGGCCCGCAACGCCCCTCGATCCTGCTGCTGCTCTGGCTGGCGCTCTTTCTCGTCAATGTCGGCGTGGCCGTGCGCTCGCAGAACGACGTCTGGCCCATCAACGAACTCGCGCCCAATGAAGAAGGCTATATAGCGCCTTCGGTCCGCATGTTCTTTTCCCCGTCCTGCCCCTCGTGCCGCAAGGGCGTGGAAATTCTTTCGGGCAAGGTGGACGTGGGCTTCTACCCCGTGACCGAAGGGCCGGAAGATCTGATCAAGATTCTTGCCATGCGGAAGCATCTGGACGAGGGCGCGAGCATGGCCGAAGCCATGACGCAGGCCCAGAAGGCGACCCGGGACGACGTGAGCCTCTGGACGCCCGACGCCGTATGGCTGCGCTTCCGCCTGCTTCGCAACAAGGCCCATATCTTCCTCGCCGGTTCCCGCACCATTCCCTTCTTTGAATATCACGGCCTGCCCGCCATGCTGACGCGGGAGTCGCGGCGGCCGCAGCCGCAGCCCTCGCCGTCGGCGGCTCCCGGCGCGGCGACGGAACAGTCCCGGCAGACGCCGCCCCCCGGCTCGTGGGATGGAACGGGCGCCGAACCGGCCTTCCTGAACGATAATCCCATCGCCGGCCAGTGCGGCGGAGGCCGCCCGTGCCCGTAGCGCGCCGGCGGACGCCCCGGAGGCTCAATTGAGCGCACAAACAGGAGCGGACTATTGACGAACGTTCGGGTTATCCCTTATGTAGGATAGCTTTTTCGCGCAAGGCCGCGTCGCGATTCGCCCGGAAAAGGCGAACGCGACCTCCTTGCGCTTCGGCCACGGGGGCCTTTCCCCCTCCAACAAGGGGCAAGAAATGAACGCCTTGTTTCTCGATCAGCGCGACGCCGTCATCGGCGCGTGGGTGGACGCCATATTCAATACCTACGCGCTGGAAACCACCGGTTTCCTGCGCACCCAGAACGATCCTTTCGCCAACCCCGTCTCGCACATGACGCGGGAAGCCGCCGGCGTCGTCTACGACGCCGTGGCCGGGGAGGACGTGAATCCCGACGAGGTCAGAAAGGCCATCGACCGCTTTGTGAAGCTGCGCGCCGTGCAGAACGGAACGCCGGGACAGAATCTCGGCGTTTTCCTGCTGCTGAAGCCCGTCATGCGGAAGCTGGTGCTGCCGCGCTGCTCGGGCTCGGACGCCCTGACATCCTATTATCTTGAAGCCGAGTCGCGCCTCGACAGCGTCATGCTGCTGGCGTTCGACATGTATACGGCCGATCGCGAGATCATAGCGGAATCGCGCATCAAGGAAATCCGCAACCAACACGCCCAGCTTGTGCGCTGGGCGCAAAAGGTGGGAGGCAGCCCGCTCAACCCGGCGGGCAAGGAATAACACTCTTTGCAAGAGAGGTAGGGAATGTTCGCTTCTTTGCTGGTGGTGG
>CALUWU010000035.1 GCA_944324555.1 uncultured Desulfovibrio sp. | reverse complement strand
GGGTGCACGGCCACTTGGCCTTGAACGCGATTTGTTCAATCAAGAGACCCCAAACCGGGCGTCTGCCGGGCCGCGTGCTCAAGAGAAACTAATGACCCTGGCTCTGCCTCAAGACAGAAAGACCCGGGAGGAAACCGCGCTATTTTTCCTCTTCTTGCCCGGGCTGGGAGTCGAAGGCGATTTCGAGGATCTCGTCGTAGTGGCGGACGGGGTGAACCGTGATGCGCTGGAGGAGGTCCTTGGGCACGTCTTCAAGATCCTTGGCGTTCTGGGCGGGGATAACGACGTGCTTGAGATCGCGGGCCACGCCGGCGAGGATCTTTTCCTTGATGCCGCCCACGGGCAGCACGCGACCGCGCAGGGTGATTTCTCCCGTCATGCAGAGATCGGCGCGCACGGGACGGCCGGTCAGGGCGGAGATGAGCGCCGTGGTAAGGGTCACGCCAGCGGAGGGGCCGTCCTTGGGCGTCGCGCCGTCGGGAACGTGGACGTGCAGATCCAGCGTATCATGAAAGTCCTCGGGCACGCCGAGGGTTTCGGCGCGACTGCGGATATAGCTCAGGGCGGCCTGGGCGCTTTCCTTCATGACGTCGCCCAGCTGGCCGGTGAGCAGCAGCGTCCCCTTGCCCTTGACGGCGTTGACTTCCACGGTAAGCACTTCGCCGCCGGCGGCGGTCCAGGCAAGACCGAGCGCCATGCCGGGCATGAGGGTCTTTTCCTGCTCGTCCTCGACGTGACGAGGCGCGCCCAGCAGCGAACCCACGGCGGCGGCATCCACGACGAAGACGCCTTCCTGCCCTTCGGCGCGCTTGCGGGCCAGCTTGCGGCAGATGGAACCCAGCTCGCGCTCCAGATTGCGAAGCCCGGCTTCACGGGTATAGCCCTTGATGACCTGTATGATGGCTTCGTCGTCCATCCGCACGTCGTCGGGCCGGAGACCGTTTTCCTCGATTTTCTTGGGCAGGAGGTGACGGCGGGCAATGGCGGTCTTTTCCTGAAGGGTGTAGCCGGGCAGGGAAATGACCTCCATGCGATCCCGCAGGGCCGCCGGGATGGTGTCCAGATGATTGGCCGTGCAAAGGAACATGACTTTCGACAGATCAAAAGGCACGTTCAGGTAATGATCGCTGAAACTGTTGTTCTGTTCCGGGTCCAGCACTTCCAGCAGGGCGGAGGAGGGATCGCCGCGGAAATCCGAACCGAGCTTGTCCACCTCGTCCAGCACGACGACGGGATTTCGCGTGCCGGCCTGCTTCAGGGCCTGAATGATACGGCCGGGCATGGCGCCGATATAGGTGCGGCGATGACCGCGAATTTCCGCTTCGTCGCGCATGCCGCCGAGGGAGAGCCGCTGGAACTTGCGGCCCATGGCCCGGGCGATGCTGCGGCCCAGCGAGGTCTTGCCCACCCCGGGAGGGCCGGCAAAGCAGAGAATGGGGCCTTTTGACTGCGGATTGAGCTTGCGGACGCTCAGGAATTCAAGGATGCGATCCTTGACCTTGTCCAGACCGTAGTGATCGTCGTCCAGAATCTGCTTGGCCTTGGCGATGTCGAGCATGTCGCGCGAGGTCTTGCGCCAGGGAAGCTCCGCCAGCCAGTCCAGATAGGTACGCACGACGTTGGCCTCGGAGGAATCGGCGTGCATGCCCGCGAGGCGGCGCAGCTGTTTGTCCGCTTCCTTCTGAACTTCCTTGGGCAGACCGGCCTTTTTCAGGGACTGCCGGAGTTCCTCGACTTCGTCGTCCTCGCTTTCGGTTTCGCCAAGCTCGTGCCGGATGGCCTTGAGCTGCTCGCGCAGGAAGTAGTCTTTCTGGGCCTTTTCCATGCCTTCGCGGGCGGAACTCTGAATGCGGGCCTGAACGGTTGCGACTTCCACTTCGCGTTGCAGGTGGGCGTTGACCAGCTCCAGACGCCTGATGGGATCGTCGGCTTCGAGAATGCGCTGGGCGTCGGCGGGTTTCATGCGGATATTGGCCGCGATGAGATCGGCGAGACGACCGGGATCGTCCACGCCCTGAAGCACGGAAACCACGTCGGCCGAGGCGATGCCGCGCAGGGAGAGCACCTTTTCGCTTTGCTCGCGCACGGCGCGGAGCAGGGCCTCGGCGGCGGCGTCGTTGGGGGCTTCCTTTTCGGGGAGGGTCTCAATACGGGCTTCAAAGTAGGGGCTTGTGCGTTCAAAATCCAGCACGCGCGCCCGCGTCACGCCCTGAATGAGCAGCTTGATGCGTCCGTCGGGCATCTTGAGCATCCGCATGATCTGCGCCACGGTGCCGGTCTGGTAAAGATCGGATTCGGAGGGCTCTTCCACGGTCTCGTCGCGTTGCGTGCAGATGAGTATATGACGGCCTTCCCGCAGGGCCGCGTTGACGGCCTGAACGGACTTGTCGCGTCCGATGAAGAGCGGGAGAATCATGTAATTGAAGATAACCACGTCGCGTACGGGAAGCACGGGCAGAAGCGCGGGGATCGTCTGCGTCTTTTCCTCGCGTTCTTCCTCGGGCTGATCGCCGTCGTCGCGGGCCAGGTTGTCGAGCAGCGTCTCGAAAGTGAGTTCCGACTCGTGTTTCGATTCAGACATAACAGAATGCTCCTTGGCCGCCGCGTGCAGGAACGGCGGCGGCCCCTTGCGGGCTCGATGAGTCGTCCCGGGGGGGACTTTTGACGAAACGGCCGCTTTTGCCGTTCGCGGCGCCGGACGACGCGCGTCCGGCGGCTGTTTATAGAAAACGGTTCTGGAGAATGCTGTAGCATTCGCCTTCCGTGACAATAATATGATCAAGCAGGCGCAAACCCAGCGGCAGGGCCTGCTGTTGCAGGACTTTTGTCAGGTTGAGGTCGGTCTGCGAGGGCGTCGCGCTGCCGCCGGGGTGGTTGTGCACCAGGATGATCGCCGACGCCTTGCGCCGCAGCGCGACGGCGAAAACATCGCGCGGCATGAGCGGCACATGGTCTACCGATCCCTGGCGCAGGCGTTCCCACGCGATGAGCGCGTTGGCCTGCGTCAGCAGGGCCGTCCAGACTTCCTCTTCCGTATGACCCGCCAGCCGCGTCCGGGCCATGCGGGCGACGCTTTCGGGGTCCGCGGCCACTTCGCGCTGGCGCACGGGGCTTTCCGTATATCTGGCCAGCGTTTCGCGCAGTACCCGCCACAGGTGCAGAAGCCCCGGCCCGAAGCCGGGCACGTCCAGCAGTTCGTCGGGGCGCGCGTCCAGGGCGCCACGCAGGGAACCGAAGCGCGCCATGAGCTCCTTGACCAGCGGTTTTGTATCCTTGCGCGTCAGCCCGTACCCCAGCAGCAGTTCCAGCAGTTCGTAATCCGCTATGGAAAGAGGTTCTATTTCCAGGCGGCGCCGCAGGCGCGCCCGGTGTCCGCTGTGCGGCGACGTTCGGGATGAAGGGTCGGGAGCCGTCTTCATTATTTTTCCTTTCTGCCTGCGGATGGTATCATAGTAAGCAGCTTTTTCCCGGGCGCAAGGGGTAAAACGGCGTCAGCGCGATCGGGCGCACAGGGCGGTGAAGTCCGCCGCAAGCATGTCAAGGCTTTGCTCCACGCCGCGGCGGCCGCTCTTTACCTGCCATTCGGCGTCCATGAGCATGCCCATCGCGGTTGCGAGGCCCGTCGCGCCGAGGCGCGCGGCCAGCTGCTGCTTGAAGGCGGCTTCCGAGGGGTGCATCCGCACGTTTTCGCCCATGCGGCATTGCCACAGCAGGCGGATATCGCGAGCCAGCAGGCTCAGCAGCGGAAAGAAGAGGCTTTCGGGATCATGGCGGCTGCGGCTCAGTTCTTTCCATACGGCGGGCAGGTTTCCGGCTTCCATGTGGCGGATGCAGGCAAAGACGTTGCTTTCCGGGCTCCAGCCGGCGCCGCCCAGCAGGGCCGCCGTCACGCGCGGGGGCTCCGGCTGGCGCTGATCTTCCAGAGAGTCCAGCAGCAGGCGCAGCTTGCGGAGTTCGTTTTCCACGGCGCTGGCGTCCGCGGGGACCGAGGCGCAGAATTGTTCAAAGGCGTCTTCCTCGAAGGGCACGCGCAGCGCCCGCGCCCGCTCCTGAACATGGCGGCGGATGGTTCGCTCGGTCAGCCCTTCGTTTTTCCAGATCCATCCCTGCTGTTCGGCAAAGGCCATGCAGCGCAGCTTCTTGATATGGGCCGGCAGCTTTGGCTGCCCCTTTTCCCATGCCGTTTCAAGGCAGAAGAAGGGGCGGCACTGTTCGGACGGCCGTCCCAGAGCCGCGGAAATCTTTTTCCATACGGCCGCGGGCCACAAGTGCGCCTGCCGGGCCACGAGCACGCGCGGCTTTCCAAAAAGTCCCTGCTGGGTCAGGTCTTCCCAGAAGCGCGGGGGCGGTTCCTCGTCGCCCCAGTAGACGCGGCGTTCGGCGGCGGCGTCCGCCGTCAGGGCTTCCAGACGCTCATGCAGAAAATGGCTGTCCGGGCAGATAAGAAACATGAAACCGGGATTTTTTGTCATACGGCGGTCGCTGGTTGGGGAGCGCGGGGGAAATTTTCCCCGGCGCGCGGGCGGGAACGTTCCCGCGTTATGTCTTTTCGGCGTGTTTCCGTCGGCCGGAGCGGCGGCGGGGCCTTGTTCTGATGGAGCATTTTTCAGGAGAACAGGTCAAGAGAAATTTTTTTTTTGATAGCCGCCGGCGCCGCTCCGGCGCGCTGCCGGGGGCGGGGGAGGGAATGAGAGAGGGGGAAGGAACCCCTTTTGCTTGCGGCAAAAAGGGGTTCCTTCCCCCTCAAACTCCCCCATCCTCCCCAAAACCCGCCGCTCAGTTACGGGCGAATCAGGGCAGGAGGTGAAAATCTCTATTGTCAGCGTGGTGCAGCCATGATGCCCCTCAAGGAATGTCTGCCGCAGGCCCCGGCGCTCCTCTGCAAACGCGCGTTGGGGGAAGGATGCGGGGCCCGGGGGGCAGGAAACACCCTTGTGCGCTAGCCAAGGGGGTTTCCTTCCCCCCAGAAGAATAACTTAGCGTTAATACGCTAGTTGGCGACGATGTTGACGAGCTTGCCGGGGACGACGATGACCTTGCGGATGGCGAGGCCGCTGGTATGGCGGAGCACGTTGGCGTCGGCGCGGGCCAGTTCTTCAAGGGCGGCCTTGTCGGCGCCGGCGGGGGCTTCGATGGCGCCGCGGAGCTTGCCGTTGACCTGGAGGGCGATGGTGACGGTATCGCGCGCGAGGGCGGATTCTTCCCAGGCGGGCCAGGCTTCGTTGATGAGCAGGCCGGAGTGCCCCATGCGCTCCCAGAGTTCGTCGCAGAGGTGGGGCGTGAAGGGGGCGAGCAGGGTCAGCACCGAAGCCATGGCCGAGGAGAAGACGCGGTTTTCGGCATCGGAGCGGCCCATTTTTTCCCGGGCAAGGTACATGGCGTTGACCAGTTCCATGACGGCGGAAATGGCCGTGTTGAACTGGCTGCGCTCGGGCTGCATGTCCTCGCTGACCTTCTTGACGGTAAGGTGTTCCTTGCGGCGCAGGGCGCGGGTTTCCTCGTCCGCGGCGTCGTCGGCGGTCGCGGCGCAGGCCTTGAGGGGCGAGAGGCGGTCGCGGCTTTCCTCGAAGAGGCGCCAGACGCGCTGGAGGAAGCGATAGGCGCCTTCGATGCCGCTGTCCGACCAGTCGAAGTCGCGTTCCGGCGGCGCGGCGAAGAGGCAGAACAGGCGCACGGTATCGGCGCCGTACTTTTCGATCATGTCCGCCGGGGCGACGATATTGCCCTTGGATTTGGACATCTTGCCGCCGTTCTTGAGCACCATGCCCTGCGTGAGCAGGCGGGAGAAGGGTTCGTCGAGGGACGGAGGATAGAAGCCGAGATCGCGGAGCGCCTTGGTAAAGAAGCGCGAATAGAGCAGATGCAGGATGGCGTGTTCCACGCCGCCCACATACTGGTCGACGGGCATCCAGTAGGAGAGGGCCTCCATGTCAAAGGGGCCGTCTTCCTTGCGCGCCGAGGTGTAGCGGGCCGGATACCAGGAAGACTCCACGAAGGTGTCGAGGGTGTCGGTTTCCCGTCTGGCGGGGCCGCCGCATTTGGGGCAGACGCAGCGGGCGAAGGAGGCCATTTCGGGCAGGGGCGACTTGCCGTCGTCGCGGACCTGCGCGTCGAGGGGCAGGAGGACGGGCAGGTTTTCTTCCTTTTCGGGAACCATGCCGCACTTGTCGCAGTAGACGACGGGAATGGGAGCGCCCCAGTAGCGTTGACGGGAGATGTTCCAGTCGCGCAGGCGGAACTGGGTCGTGGCGCGACCCTTGCCCTGGCGCTCGAGCGCCGCAGCCACGGCGGCCTTGCCTTCCGTGTTGGGCATGCCGTTGAAGTCGCCCGAATTGCGCATGACGCCTTCGCCCGTATAGGCTTCCGTCATGGTTTCGGGATCGAGGTTTTCCTTTTCGGGAGAGATGACCACGCGGACGGGCAGGCGGTACTTGCGGGCAAAGTCGAAATCGCGCTGGTCGTGGGCGGGGACGCCCATGACCGCGCCCGTGCCGTAGTCGGCGAGGACGAAGTTGCCGAGCCAGAGGGGAACGCGCTCGCCGGTGAAGGGATGGATGACGAAGGCTCCGGTGAAGATACCTTCCTTTTCCAGCGTGTCGGACTGGCGTTCAAGGCGATCCATGTTGCGGATACGGTTGACGAAGGCGCGCACTTCGTCGGCCTTTTCGTAGCCCTGGATGAGGGATTCCACAAGCGGATGCTCGGGGGCGAGCGTGACGAAGCTCACGCCGAAAACGGTATCCGGGCGGGTGGTGAAGACTTCGATGAAGGAGGCTTCCTCGCCGTCTTCGGCGCGGGCGGGGCGTTCCAGCGCGAAGCGGACGGCGGCGCCGGTGGACTTGCCGATCCAGTTGCGCTGCATGGCGACGACGCGATCCGGCCAGCCGCCTTCCAGCTTGCTCAGGTCCTGGAGCAGCTCGTCGCCGTAGGCGGTGATGCGGAGGAACCACTGGGTAAGATCCTTCTGTTCCACGCGGCTGTCGCAGCGCCAGCAGAGGCCGTCGATCACCTGCTCGTTGGCAAGGACGGTGTGACAGGAGGGGCACCAGTTCTGGGGGGCCTTCTTGCGGTAGGCCAGCCCCTTTTCCAGCAGGCGCAGGAAGAAGAGCTGTTCCCAGCGGTAGTATTCGGGGCGGCAGGTGGCCACTTCGCGCCGCCAGTCATAGGAGTAGCCGAGGCGGCGCAGCTGGGCGCGCATGTTGTCGATGTTGGCGTAGGTCCATTCGGCGGGGTGGGTATGATGCTTGATGGCCGCGTTTTCCGCGGGCAGGCCGAAGGCGTCCCAGCCCATGGGGTGCAGGACGTTGTAACCCTGCATGCGCTTGCAGCGGGCCATGACGTCGCCGATGGAGTAGTTCCGCACATGGCCCATGTGGATGTTGCCCGAAGGGTAGGGGAACATTTCCAGAAGATAGTATTTGGGCCTGTCGTCGGCGTGTTCGCAATCAAAGGCGTGTTCGTCGGCCCAGCGACGCTGCCACTTGTTTTCTATGTCTTGGGGGTTGTAGCGTTCTTGGCTCATGGGTTCAGTCTTGTTCGGTGTGGGGGTGGGGGGACGCGCGAAGGCCGGGGCCCTGAAGCGGAGTCTCCGGGAATCGTTCCCGCGGCCGCGGAGCGGGGCCGCCGGTATTGCCCGGGAATCGGGCGTTTCCTGTTCCTGCGGGAAAATCGGCGTCAGGCGCTAGGCGCCCCGCGTCAGCGAGCCGTCTTCGAGGGCTCTGGCGGCGGCGTCAAGAACGCCGTTGACGAAGCTGACGGCGTTGTCTTCGCCAAACTGGCGCGTCAGCTCCAGGGCTTCGTTGATGGCGACCTTTGGGGGAACGTCCTGACGGTAGAGCATTTCATACAGGGCCAGCCGCAGAAGGGTGGCTTCCACGCGTCCCAGGCGGTCAACGCGCCAGTTGCGGGAGAAGCGGCCGATCAGCCTGTCGAGATCGTCGTTCTTGAGCCAGACGCCGCGCACGAGTTCCCAGGCGAAGCCTTCGGCCGCCTGGGGCGCGTCGTCCGTGCTGCCGTCCGGCGCCGGGGGCGCGGGGAAGAGGCTGAAGGCGCGGCGCACGTCTTCCTCGCCGGTCACGTCGGCAAAGGAGAGGCTGTAAAGAACCTGAAAGGCCTGCGCGCGGGCCGCGCGGCGACCGTTATTCTTGTTTTTGCTCATGGATTACAGCTGCTCCAGAACGCGGATGGTTTCCAGCATGGCGGCGGCGGCTTCCACGCCCTTGTTGCCGCCCTTGGAGCCGGCGCGCTCGATGGCCTGTTCGATGCTGTCGCAGGTGAGCAGACCGAAGCCTATGGGCAGATTGTATTCAAGCGAGACGTGGGCGATGCCCTTGCTGGCTTCGGCGCACACGTAGTCGAAATGGGGGGTCGCGCCGCGGATGACGGCGCCGAGGGCCACGATGCCGTCATATTTCCCGGAGGCGGCCAGCTTCTTGCAAACGAGCGGCAGTTCAAAGGCGCCGGGAATGCGGATCAGGGTGATGTTTTCCTCGGGCAGGTCGTGGCGTTCGAGATAGTCGACGGCGCCGCCCACGAGGCGGTCGACAATGAAGTCGTTGAAGCGGGTGGCCACAATGGCGATGCGTAGTCCCTGGGCGTTCAGGCGGCCCGCGATGGTGGTAAGGGTGGTCATGCGTTATGCTCCTTAGAGAAATCCGTTTTGCAGAAGAAGATCGTAACTGACGCCGGAGGCGCGGCCGCCGGGTCGGGTCGTTTCGCTTTCGCGGCACAGGAACTGACGGCGGACATACTTGCCGAGAACGTCCGTCTCCATGTTGACGCGGGAGCCGGTCCGCCACTGGGCCATGACGGTGCGGCGCTGGGTATCGGGAATGACGTTGACGGTAAGACTGTCCTTGCCGCACTCGTTGATGGTGAGGCTGATGCCGTCCAGCGCGACGGAGCCCTTGGGAATGACTTCCGGGGCGAATTCCGGGGGAAAGGTCAGGGTGCAGCGCAGGGACTGGCCCGCGCCGCTTATGTCCGCCACCGTGGCAATGCAGTCGACATGGCCGCTGACGAGGTGCCCGCCCAGCCGGTCGCCCAGCCGCAGGGCGCGTTCAAGGTTGACGCGCGCGCCGGCGCGCAGCGAACCGAGGGTCGTGCGCGCCAGGGTTTCCGCCGAGGCGTAGGCGGTAAAGCAGCCGTTTTGATGCTCCTCCACGGAGAGGCACGCGCCGTTGACGGCGATGGATTCGCCGTCAACGATATTTTCCAGGGGAAAGAGCGGCGCGATTTCGAGGCGGCATTCCGACGCGCCCCTGACAAGACGGCGGATTTCGCCCATGCCCTGAACAAGGCCGGTAAACATCAGCGTTCTCCTTGGGGAACGGGACGCATGCGGAGATGCACGTCGCCGTCGCACAGGCGCGCGTCCGTGACGCGCAGGCCCAGGGCCTCGTCCATGGAGGCGGGGTTGCGGCCCTGAAGGAGCGGGGCGGCCTCGTTGTCGCCCAGCACGCGCGGCGACAGGTGGAGGAGGAACTCGTCCACAAGGCCGGATTCCAGCAGGGAGGCCCCCAGCTTGCCGCCGCCCTCGCACAGGACGTAGGGGCAGCCGAGCTCCTGCCGGATCAGCTTGAAGAGGGCGGGAAAGTCGGCGCGGCCGTTGACGCCCGGCCCCACGGAGAAGACGCGAACGCCCTTTTCGCCCAGCGCGTGGGCGACGGTGGAGGCGCAGGCCGCCGGGGACACGAAAAAGACGGTATCCTGCGGGCGGTCGCGCAGCAGCTGGAAGTCCGCCGCGGGCTGGGGCAGGCGCGAGGTCAGGATGCAGGCCAGCGGCTGACGTTCGGCGGGCGCGTCGCGCGCGGTGAGGGCGGGGTTGTCCGCGCGGAAGGTGCCGCCGCCGATGAGAACGGCGCCGCCGCAGCGGCCGACGCCCGCGCGCAGCTGATGCACGCAGCGGCGGGAGGCGGCGTTGGAGATTTCCAGGCGCTGTCTGTTGCGCGTGGAGATGCGTCCGTCAAGGGTGGCCGCCAGCTTCAGGATGACATAGGGGCGCTGTTCGTTCTGCCAGACGAGAAAGTCGGCGACGAGATCGCGGCATTCCTGTTCCAGCACGGGGCCGATGATTTCAACGCCCGCTTCCCGCAGGCGTTCCAGCCCTCCGGCCGCCGTCGGATTCGGATCGCGCAGACCGAAGACGACGCGGGATATCCCGGCCTCGATAAGGGCCTCGCTGCACGGAGGCGTCTTGCCGTAATGGTTGCAGGGCTCCAGCGTGACGACCATGGTGGCGCCGCGCGTGTCGACGCCTTTGGCGCGGGCGTCGGCCAGACATTCGATTTCCGCATGGGGGCCGCCCGCCGCATGGTGGTAGCCTTCGGCCGCGATACGGCCGTCGCGCAGCAGCACGGCTCCCACCGTGGGATTGGGGCAGGCATGCCAGCGCCCCTGTTCGGCGAGCGCCACGGCGCGGCGCATCGCCTCGTCATAAGAGGTTTCAGCCATGAAAGTCCACCGCCTTGGGCGTAAAGGGGAAGTGTTCTACGATCACGCCGGCTTCGCGCAGCATGTCCGCCGCCAGCTCGTCCGGGTAATATTCGCTGTAGCAGATGCGGCGGATGCCGCAGTTGATCAGCATCTTGGCGCACAGTCCGCACGGATGGGTGGTGCAGTAGAGTTCCGCCCCCTGAATGCTGATTCCGTGAACGGCGGCTTGGATGATGACGTTCTGTTCGGCGTGCAGGCCCCGGCATATTTCGTGACGCTGGCCGGAAGGGATACCCATGCGCTCGCGCAGGCAGCCTGTTTCCATGCAGTGGGGCACGCCCGCGGGCGCGCCGTTATACCCTGTCGCAAGAATGCGCCTGTCCTTGACGGCAATGGCGCCGACCTTGCGCCGGGTGCAGGTGGAGCGTTCGCTGACAAGGTAGGTAATGTTCATGAAATAGTCTGGCCAAGGCATACGTTGCATAATCAAACTCTCTGGATTGGGCGCAGTTTACACACAGGAGCGGAAAAAGCCAAGTCCGCCGGGCCCTCGCGGGGCGAAAGGGGAAGGGGCGCGGCGCGGCCGCCGCTCCGGAAGCGGGGCGCGGAATTCTTTCCGCGAAAGGCTCCGGGCTTTTGCCTTTTTGCCCCTTTTTTTTATAAAAGAAGGACGGCTAATTGAGATATTATCAACAGCTTATCCGGCGTCTGGCGCAGGCGTCCCGTCCGTCGATCCTTCGCGGGGCGGCGGGGTGGCGAACCATCCTTCATGGGGCGCCTCAACTCCCGGACGGGCCTGATTCTTTCCGTCTGCCGGGATGCGGGCGGCGTATCCTCCGTCATCTCTTTCGGAGCAGCAATGATGAACAATCGCACCTTATGGCGTATCAGCCTGGGGGGATTTCTTTTTTTCTGGGCGCTGGGTCTGCTGATCGGGCACGTTCTGGCAAAGCAGTCGTACGAACGGCAGCGCCTGACCATCGCCGCTCTTGCCACGGAAAAGGCGGACGGCATGCGGCGCCTGCTGGAGGGCATTCTCCAGCGCACCTATCTGCTGGCGGAGCTGACCATTGACAGCGCCACCGACGAGGTTCACTCCTTTCAGCGGGTGGCGGAAACCCTGCGGCGGGAAGCCCTGCCCATGACCCTCCAGCTCGCGCCGAGGGGCACCGTCAAGTACAGCCTGCCGCCGGTGGACAATCCCCGCAGCAAGATCAACCTTTTCAAGCGTCCCGAGCGTCGGGAAGAGGCCGAGCTTGCCCGGGACAGCAGGCTGACCATCTTTTCCGGGCCGCTGCGGCTGACGCAGGGAACCGTCGGCTTTGTTGTCCGCAGGCCGATTTATTGCAGCTGGAAACCCGATATTTTCTGGGGATTTTCCTGCATTGCCTTTTCTCTGGAAGATTTCCTGCGGCGCATCAATATCGGCACGCTGGAACAGGCTGGCTTTTCCTATGCCCTTTACCGGCAGCGGGCGGACGGCAAGCCGCCCGTGCCCATAGCGGGACTGAAGCCGGAGGCCCTTTCCTATCCCGTGTCCGCCAAGGTCGAGCTGCCGCACAGCTCCTGGACGCTGAGCCTGATGCCTTCGGGCGGCTGGCGGTTCGGGGCGCGCGGCGTGGCCGTCGTCGTGCTTGCCTTCATGGCGGCCCTGATTCTTACGGCGTTGCTGCGCGCGTGGCTTGTGCTGGCGCAGCAGAAACGCGCGCTGGAGAATCTTGTCGATCTCGATCCGCTGACAAACCTGCGCAACCGGCGCAGCCTTGTTTCCTACATATCCCGGCGCTGCGCCGAGGGGCGGCCGTTCGCTCTCGCCTATATCGACCTGGACAAGTTCAAGGAAATCAACGACACCTACGGCCACAAGAGCGGCGACGAGTTTCTCAAGGGCTTCGTGCGGCGGACGCTGCCCTGCCTGAGCGGCGAAGACGTCATGTTCCGGCTGGGCGGCGACGAATTCCTTATTGTCTGCTCCCATCCCCAGTCCGAGCAGCGCCTTGCGGCCGTTGCGGAGGCGATGCGGGCGCCGTTGCAGGTGGGGGACGTTTATCTGCATTGCCGCTACAGCGTGGGCGTCGCCGTCTATCCCGAAGACGGCCGCCTGCCGGAAAGTCTGTTGCAGTGCGCCGACGCGCGCATGTACGAGGACAAGAAGCGCCGTCGCGCGGAAGGTTAGCGCTATTATGCGCGGGTTTTGGGGAAGATGGGGGAGTTTGAGGGGGAAGAAACCCCTTTTTG
>CALUWU010000034.1 GCA_944324555.1 uncultured Desulfovibrio sp. | reverse complement strand
CGCAAGCCAACGGACATCCGCAGAAACTCTGTATCTCCGACTTCGTACGCCTTTGCTATCCTCTTGGTGTGGACCCTGCGCGAGTTTTAAGCAAAGCCCTGGAAGCAAATGACCTTTAGGTCAATTTGGTATCAGGCCGCACAAAATGCGGCCTTTTTTAGAAGCTTGTTTGCACAAAAATTGTGCAATTTTAAATTTACAAATGCACAAAAATTGTGCAATTTGACCTTGCCACCGGTGAACACCCGGAACGGCAAGGACGCAGGCGCGTCCCCTGTTCTTTGACAATGGACGCGAAGAAGGTCGCAAGCGGCGGGGCAAGGCAGCTCCCCAACCGTCGCCCCAGACCGGAGCAGACACGGCGGAAGCGTATGGACGGATGCCGTGAAAATGGCTACGTTAGCGGTAAGGAGACATGAAGAAAGCAATTCTGAAACGAACTGCGGATATTTTTGAAAAGAGCGCCATTGCAAGCGCTGCGGTTGGCATCTTTCAGGGCAAAGACATCGGAGTATGGATTGCCATTGTGAGCGTCCTTCTCTCCTACATTTTCACCTATCTGGAGGCAAAGAATGACTAGCTCTTGGATTCTTTTCATCGTCATGCTGGCGCTTGTTGCCTGCATCGGTCTCTGGGCAGGGATGACACGACAGAACTAACAACCAGACACACAATCAGCGGGGCGACCCTTCGGGGCCGCCCTTTTTTATTGTCCGAATTTTCCCGCGCCATCGGGGCGCATTACTGTAACCGCCAGCGCCTCGGCCTTTTGGTAATTGGCTGGCATCTGTACGCGGGCGGCCGGGGCGCTGGAGAGGAGGCCCCATGTGGCGAGAAATTTCTCCCCGCACCAACTGGCGGGGCTGGCTTGCAGCCGTCGGCATCCTTCTGGTGCTGGCGGCTTTTCAATCTTTGGAACCTGTGCCGTAGAGGAGAAAACAGCATGAATGACCACAAGACGTGCGGTAATTGCAGATACTGGGGACTCAGTTTCATGACCGATATTCCCCTTCCCGACGACGGCCCCTTCGGCAGGGTAAGCCGGCCGCTCGCTCCCTGTCTGTGCAGGGCCGTGGAGGCTGATGCCGGGTTCGGCGCGGTGGTGCTGCTCGGCCCCGAAAGCCACTGCCAGAGCCATGCCGACGCCTGGGAACCGTCGGAAGACTTTCTTGACGAACTGCGCGCCGCTGACGACTACGGCGTGCGCCCCGGCGTGGACTTCCCGGCCACGCTCCGTCGCCCTGCCGCCTCTTTCTAGAGCCTCGCCGCCGGCCGTCAGTGCCGGGCGGCGGAAATGATTCTGGAAAGGAGAGCGAACGATGCAAATGTGGACGATGGTCTTGTATGGACGCAAATATGGACCATATCCGTTCTGGATATCCATGCTTGTCATGCGCTTGGTTCTAAGCGCCGCAAAGGCAATGCAACGGCAAAGGAGGCAAAGACATGCCGCAGCCTGACATGATCGCAATTCGCGCCAGTTCGCTGGCGGATCTTTTCGACTGCCCCGCCCGCTGGGAGGCCAAGAACCTTCGCCGAATGAGCCTGCAATCCGGGCCGGGCGCCGTGCTTGGCCATGCCGTCCATGCCGGCGCGGCGGCCTTCGATCAGGCCGTCATCAACGGCGCCCCCATTTCTCTTGACGACGCTGCTGGCGTCGTTGCCGACGCCGCCAGAGAAGAGGCGCGCACCGTTGACGTGGACTGGAGCGGCGACATGAAGCCGGCAGACGTGGAAAGGATCGGTATCGACCTCTGTCGCCTCTACTGCGAGCAGGTGTCGCCGGAGTACGACTGGGCCGCGGTCGAAGCAACCTGCGAGGCGCTTGTCATCGAAGACGTGGGCCTTGTGCTGACCGGAACGACAGACCGCATCTATCGCGATCCGATCCTTGGCTACGGCATCGCCGACATCAAGACCGGCAAGAGCGCCGTCGCCGCCGACGGTACCGTCAGGACGACAGGCCATGCCGCCCAGCTCGGCGCGTATGAACTGCTGGCTGCGGCCAGCTACGGCGTGAGCATCACGGCCCCGGCCAAGATTCTTGGCTTGCAGGCTGGCAAGACCGCCAGAGGGCAGCGCGCTGGTTCCGGCATGGTGGAAAACGCCCGCGCCCGGCTGGTAGGCGATGCCGATTCCCCCGGCCTGCTGCATCACGCCGCAGACCTGCTTCATTCGGGGCGCTTCTTCGGAAATCCCAGATCGCAGACCTGTCACCCCAGCTATTGCCCGGCCTATGAGACGTGCCGGTGGAGGTAATCCCATGACCCAGACCACAACCCTTGCCGCATTGAAGTCTCCTGCCGCTCCCGAAGCCGTGCGCGTCGGCTTTGAAACCATTGCCGGATTCGAGGCTCTGCAACGCATGGCGCTCATGTTTACCCGGTCATCCATTGTCCCGAGGTCCTTTAGCGGGGAAGGTAATGTGGGCAACGCAGTGATTGCCATGGACATGGCCCTGCGTATGCACGCCAATCCCCTGATGGTCATGCAGAATCTGTATGTTGTGCATGGCAGCCCGGCATGGTCGGCCAAGTTCCTGATCGCCACACTGAATCAAAGCGGACGCTTTTCCGCGCTGCGCTATGTCTTTCAGGGGCAGGAAGGCACGGATACATGGGGCTGCCGGGCCTGCGCAACGGAACTCGCAACAGGGGAAAGGCTGGAAGGACCGCTTGTCACCATCGGCCTTGCCAGAAAGGAAGGATGGTTCAACAAGCCCGGCAGCAAGTGGCATACCATGCCGGAACAGATGCTGCGCTACCGGGCAGCTGCCTGGTTCGTGAATGTCTATGCGCCTGAAATTGCTATGGGGCTGCGCACGGCGGAAGAAGAACAGGACGCCGTAGACTATGTGCGGCAGCCGGACGGCTCCTTTGCTCCTGCCGCAGAAGAGGCGGCCCCGACCATCACCACGGCGCAGATTGCGGCGCAGGTTGAACAGGCCGCGCCGGCGCGGCAGCAGGAACAGCCGCAACCCGCAGAAACGCAGACGCCGCAGGAAGCGGCCCCGGCTCCTGCTCCGGCCCCGATGGAACAGGCCGCGCAGGCCGCTGCCGACAAGGAAGCCGAAAAGCGCCGGAAGGAGGCCGATCTGGAAACCCTGCGGGCTGAGACGGAACAGCTCTGCCGGGATGCGGGCATGGATAAGAAGGCCATGGAGTGGGCTGTTGGAGGAAAGACGCGCGAACGCTGGACGTCTACCGACTGCAAGCGCCTGCGGAAGACGGCGGAGGAAAAGCGCGCAACGCAGGCGGCGCAGCCTGCCGCCGCTCAGGGAGCGGAGGAAGCGGCTCCGCCGGAGGAGATCCGGCCCACGGCCGTGTCTGTGCCTTGCCCCAGAACCGGCGAGCGCGTAGCCGAATCCGTCTGCGATGCCTGCGACCAGCGCAACGGCTGCCCGGAATGGGGGGCGTAGGCGCATGGAGCAGAGAAAGAAATGCGCGTCCATTTTGCTCAATATACGCAGCAAAATGACGCGCATTTCCTTGTACGATTTTGCGCTGTTTTCAGAGCAAAAAGAGGACGCCGGGCTGTACCGCGTACAGATAAACGGGAAATGGCACAGCCCCGGCGGCAAGTACACCGCCTTTTCCCCTGCGGCGCTGGCGGTCTTGCTGACTGATCTTATCGGCGGCACGCCGCCTCCGCCGCCCCTGGACATCCAGCCCGGCACGAGGGTTTACGCCCACTGGCAGGGAGATGACGACGAGCTGTGCTGCGGCATGGCATGGACAAAGACGCCTCCCCACCTTGGGATTGACGGCCGCTGGCATGTCTGGCTAGACGGCAACCGCCTTGCCCGCTGCGAGGACGTGCGCCAGCTGACGTCGGAGGAACTGCGGCAGGCGCGGCGGGACGGGACGACATCGGCCAGATGCCGGGAGGATGAACCATGACGCTACTGCGACAGGCGGCCCTGCCGGGATTTGAGCTGGGCGACTATATCAGGGAAAGCGTGGCCTTCCTGCGGGAGCATGAACCGCCGGAAGGCTTTTTTGTCGGGTTTTCCGGGGGAAAAGACAGCATTGTCACGCTTGCCCTGTGTCGCCTTGCGGGCGTTCGCCATACAGCCTTCTACAGCTGCACGCGCATAGACCCGCCGGAAGTGGCGCGGCACATCAGGCGCGAATACCCGGAGGTCGTCTGGCTGTATCCGCGCATGAGCATGTGGGAAGGCGTGCGGCGCTACGGCCCGCCCCTGCGCTATCGCAGGTGGTGCTGCGATCTGTTGAAGAAGCAGCCCGCCCGCCTGCATCCCCTGAAACACCGGGTTATGGGCTTGCGCGCCGAGGAAAGCGCCCGCAGGGCGGCCCGGCCTCGCATCGAGGCTTTCAGAGGCCAGACAGTCTACAAGCCGATTTTCGTCTGGCCAGAATGGGCGGTATGGGAAGCCGTGGATGCGCTGGGCCTTTCTTGTCCCTCGCTGTACGACGAGGGTTTTCGCCGCGTGGGATGCGTGGTCTGTCCCTTTATCCTTGGCAATACGCCGGGAGCGGTCAGGCAAAGGCAAGAAAGCATGCGGCGCTGGCCCGGCATCTGGCGCGCCTTTGAGCATGCGGCCAAGAGCTGGTGGCAGGCGCATGCCCCGCAGGGGAAAAGCGCGCGGCTGCATGCCAGCGCCGACGCCTACTGGCAGGACTATTTGCAGCATTTTGGAAAATAGGAGGGGAAAAATGGGAATGACAAGCCTTGTCTGCCGCAGCTGCGGCGCAACCTTGCAGGGTACGGACAACCTGCTGGACGCGGCACGGGACAAGGGCTGGCAAATTGATGACGAAGGCAAAGCCTGCTGCAAGAAGTGCGCGTTGCTTGGCGAAGCTCCGAAAGTCAGGCTCAGGCCCTGCCCGCACTGCGGCGAACCGGAAGTCAGGCTTATGGAGCATGAAGCATTCGCCTATGTCGCCTGTCCGACTATGGGCTGCTGGATGCACGGGCCTGTGAAGGAATCCGCTGATGCCGCCGTGAAGGCGTGGGACGCACTGCCCCGGCACGAGGACGTGGAACGGAGCAACAGGGAGGCCGCCGCCGAGGCGTGGAATAACCTCCCGCGCCAGGTCGAGGCGCTCCCCGATGCCAAGCTTGACGAGCTGGAAGAGCTGGCAGGAAAGGCCACGCAAGGCGGGTGGGTATACGAGGAGAATTTCGGAGGCATAGCTGAGCACTGGGCGTTTGTCGTCAGGCAGGACAAAGAGGAATCCGGCTCTTATCCGACGATCGCTGAAATGGTCGGCGAGGAACGAACAGAGGAAGACGCCGCCTTTATCGCCGCCGCGAATCCCGCCGTTGTGCTTGCCCTCATAGCAGAGGTTCGGCGGCACAGGAGCGCAGACGATGACTAGCTACCGTTACCCCGCGCGAGGGGTGCAATTTCGCAAGGCGGCCGTGGCCCTCAAGGTCACGGCTATTTTTTTGTGCTATCTCGCCCCGATCATGGCTTGCTGGGGCCCGGAATGGA